>FR882012.1:0-15619 GCA_000435615.1 Firmicutes bacterium CAG:238
TAAAGAATGATGTCGCCTTTGTTCTGGGCGGCCGGTTTGTGGTGCTCGTCGAGCACCAGTCAAGCATCAACGAGAACATGCCGCTCCGCGACCTCATGTATATCTCCACCGTCCTGAAGCGCATGATTGATACAACCCGGCTTTATCGCGAGAAACGCCTGATGATACCCCGTCCCTCCTTCGTGGTACTTTACAACGGCACGAAGGATTTCCCCGCCTATCGGGAACTCCGCCTTTCGGATTCCTTTCTTGGGGAGAAGGAAAAAGACGAAGAAGATGCTTTACAACTCATTGTCAAAGTATATAATATAAATACAGAGAAGAACTCAGAAATCCTGGGAAGATGTGAGACGCTGAGGCAGTACAGCCGCTTCGTGGAAATCATGCGAAGTTATAGAGAGGACAGCGAACTGACAAACGATGTGATTGTCGAAGTCCTTGACCAATGCAAAAAGGAAGGCATCCTCACAGAATTCCTGGATAAGTACGGAACGGAGATTGTAGAGATGTTATTCAAAGAACTAACCAGAGAAGAAGATCTTGAAATATCGAGACTGGACGGCTACGAGGAAGGCGAACGCGCCGGCTTCACCAAAGGCGAACGCGCCGGTTTCACCAAAGGCGAACGCACCGGCGCTGAACGTGGTGCGAAGCAGAAGCAATGCGAGATTGCCAAGAACTTTAAGAAATCCGGCATCCCGATTGACGTGATTGCGAAGAACACCGGACTCAGCGAAAAGGAAATCGCGGGGCTTTAGCAGAAAGACAGGGAAACTCCCCAAATATCAGACAAATATTAATAAAAAGAGCATTTCAGGTTAAAATTAATAACCTGAAATGCTTTTTTTATTGAAAAAACGAGGGAGAAAAAAATGGAACAATTTAGAATTTACCTAAAGGAGAAGGAACTCAGCCCTGCAACGATCGAAAAATATGTACACGATGTAGCGGAGTTTCAAAAATGGGCAGGAGAAGAAGACATCGCATTTACAAAAGAGAAGTTATGTGGATGGAAAGACTATCTGCTGTCGCAAAACTACGCAGCCGCAACAATTAATGCGGCACTTGCAGCCATGAATGCTTATGCAGACTTTATGCAAAAACCCGAGTACCGCCTCAAGTATGTAAGGACACAGAGAAGCAACTTCATAAAGGCGGAACGCCAGCTGACGAAAGCCGAATATGAGAAACTCATCCATACGGCACGCGCAGAAGGCAGGGAACGTTTGGCAATGATTATGGAGACGATCGGCTCAACCGGCATGCGCATATCGGAACTCCAATATGTGACCGTCGAGAGTGTGCTGTGCGGCAGCCTGCACATCCGCTTAAAGGGAAAAGACAGACTGATTCTGCTTCCGAACAGACTATGCAAAAAACTGAAAAAGTACATCAAACAAAATAAAATTCTATCAGGAATTATTTTTAAAACAAGATGCGGAACACCCATCGGGCGAAAGCAAATTTGGGCGGAGATGAAACGGCTGTGTGAAACTGCCGGGGTGGAAGCAGATAAGGTCTTTCCGCACAACCTGCGTCATCTGTTTGCAAGAATGTTCTTCAAAGTCAGCGGAAACATTGCCGAACTTGCGGACGTGCTGGGACACAGCAGCATCGAAACGACACGCATCTACCTGCGAGAGACAGGGCAGGAGCACAGACGCAAACTCGAAAAACTGAGATTAATTTGCTGAGTGCCTAACCAGGCATGAAGCACAAAAAAAGACAGAATATTGATTCTGTCTACTGCTTATGAAAGGGTTAAAATATAAAAGTATCAGGAGGAAAAAATGAGCAAGGACTTAATAACGGTGAAAAAACTGTTGGCAGCGGTAATCATTCTGGCAATGTTGATTACTGCTACGGTTGATATGTTGGCATATGCGAACAATATGACATCAACGAGTAATACCGGGTATGAAAAAGATGATTTTGTAAAAGAAGGTGATATCTTATCCTTTGAAAATCAAAATCCCGTGTATGCTATACAAGCTTACAGAAACACAGAATTTGAAGACTTGGGTTTGCCGGATTCATTGAGAGTTGTTATGCCGGTATCCGCAGATGAAAAAGCAAACTTTACGCAAATACTGCCGCAGAAGGATACTACAGGGGAGTATGCTTTTCTCAGCTATGGGTACATACAAGATGAAAATGCCCAGGAAAAGTATGAAAAGGGAAATCCCGTGCTTTATACGATTTTTTATGCGGACGGTTCAAAAGCATATCGTGTTTACGGAAACTTAGGTGATGGAGTAAACCGTTTCTTTGCTTGCGATGAAAACGGAGAAATTACCGGTCAAATAGGGAATATTGAAGTGGAATGGAAGAAGGCGCAGTATAACTCGAAAAAATATGACAGCGAGCAGAGACTGACACCTTTTTTTAGTGAAAAGCTGTACTATACCGGTGATGTTTATGCGGAGGTTGTTGTGTGCGATGCGGATGAACCGACGCATGCGGAAGAAGATATCGCTTCCGTGCAGAGCGGCGAACCGATAGCTGCTTTGAAAAAAACAGGCGCGCGGAACGTAAATAATCAAAACCTTACACCGTATCAGCAGGCACAAAATGCGATAAAGCAGTATACGCCGACAAGAGGTAATAAGCCGGGGACAGATAGCTTTTCTACAGGGGTTCCGGGTACATGGGTAGACTATATCAACACCATTTGGCGGCATAAAACAGGAATTGATGGCACCGAAACAGTATTTCAGTTTAAGAACAGTGGGCTGCCTGATGCATGGAAGTGGAACGGACAGAAAGCGACGAAAACGACAGGAGACCCCGCAACAGATCCGATGGTCATACCAACAAATCGCGGAGACGGTCAAACCTATGGTGGTACCTTTATTTATGATGTTTATTCGGCATCACAGTTGAGGTGGACACTGGAAAAAGTACAAGATCTAATAAACCAAACAACCCAATATAACCCACCAAGGGTAACTATAAATATAAAGCGAGACATTGATTTGAACGGTATCAAATATAATTGGAATCCGACGAACTATTTCGGTAAACTTACTATTAACGGAGGAGGGCACACCCTATATAATCTTTTGAGCTATCAACCCAACACAGGAAAAAGTACGGACGCAGGTATTCGCGGTTCTTTCTTGAATTTTTATTCCAAAGCACAATCAAATGACCTTACACGGTACTGCGTTTTTAATTTTAACAATATAACATTTGAAGCCGCATACTGCGTTTGCTTTAATCTGGCGGGAGGCGGACTGTTCGGCTCATATAACAAGCAAAAGGGAGATTGGAAAAACAAAGAGGGAGTAACCATGTTATCAAAAGTAAGAATTCTGAATTCTCTCTTTTACAATGGAAGCCGTACATATTTATCTTCTAATTCAACCAGTGGGTACATTTCACCTTTTGGCAACTTTGCAGGGGGACCCTATAAAGAAGAAAGAGGTACAATAGAGAAAAATAAGCACAAGACAAGATTTGATGATTGTTATGTAAGCGGCTGCTATGTGTATGGACATAACCATGTTTGTGGATTTTTTTCGCGTGCACAGCATGGAGTTGAAATGAACAAATGCTTTACGGAAGACACGATACTATGCGGAACAGGGGGACATTCCGCGGGGATCATTTCCTGCCAGAGTAGCGACAGCAAATGCTATGACTCTTTTGCGAACATAAATATGTACAGCTCAAAGATTGCAGGTGGATTCACCGGTACAATGGGCGGTTACTATGAGCGTTGCTTTACAACGGGGAAATTGGAGGGGTATTCGGAAATCGGAGGGTTTGCAGGAAGGACTGAGCTGCCGGCAGACGGCACAACATTAAGTGAAATTAAGTTTACCGACTGCTATTCGACGATGCTGGTCGGTATGCGTTCAGCATCAAGCAATATAGGGGGATTTTTGGCAAACGGCTATGCTCCAGATAAGCCGCATATACTCACAAACTGCTATGCGGCAGGTGAAGTCGGGGATTATTCAACAGATTCAACAGCAAGAAATAATAAAAATAACAAGAATGCCGGAGGGTTCGCATACGCGACTAGCAATAAATTTGAAGCTAAAAACTGCTATTATGATAAACAGACGACCGCGATGAGGGAATGGGTGAGAGCAAATGTAAATATCGAAAGAGGAGGAAACCTGCCGGGCGTTACAGGGGTTCTTACCCGAACGACCGCAAAAGCCGGAACAGGGCTGACCGCTCAGCCGAGCACTGCTTCATCAAAGGGCTTTAAAGGATTTACAGACAACAGCAAATGGGTTTTTGTGGATGGAAAATATCCGCAGCTGAAATCGTTGAATCAGCCGACTAGCGCATGGGGAGATGAAGTTAAAAATTTAATTAAGGCAAATTCCATCGCGTCAGTGTCAACGGTGTTCCTGGATACATGGGATACAGGCTACGACTGGAACAAGAAAGGTGTGCGGAGCGAAAACGAAGTTCCTTACGCACGAACAAAGAGTAATGCTTTTACGCAGTCGGGAAAGAGCGGATATAATAACCATGTAGGGTATGAATATACTTATGATACAGTGCGTGAAGTCATCAGCGATTTTACTGCGACTCCGGAGAACTCCGATTTCAAACTCATGGTAGGCGCGAGCGGAACATCAGCAGAAGGAAGTGGTGCGAAAACGGAACTTATCGACAGCACTTCGGGAAGTGGGATGTTAAGAAAAGCCATTTCCGTTAATAATGAAACTCGCAAGGGAACCGTTCATCATTCCGGCGTGGAATGGTTTTCGATTACATCCAGCAGCAGTAATAAAAAGGCAATGAGACCACTGCGACTTGTATCCTTTATGAAAGTTGAAGCCGGAGATGATAAGCACCTTGCAGTAAATGAACTCTATGATCACACCCACGATGCAAAGTTTACAATGATGGAAAAAATCGTGGATGACCGAATTGTAGGAATTGATGATGAAAAAAAATGGGCAGAAGCCGTACGACAGGGTTACCCGGCATCTAAGAAGTATTATGAGGCGGTTACGGACAAGACAAGCTTCAGAGCCAGTGAAGATGCCTGGGTGTATACAGAAATATGGCTTGTAGAAGAAAACGGTAAGACGCTCACAAAACCGAAATCCGTGCGAATAACCGGAAGTGGGACAAACATAAGCGGACAGCGAACGCCTACCGAAAAGCAATGGATCGGAGAACTGCCAATTGGATCGGGTCTTCATGCAGGCATGAAATTTAAGATAACTTATTACTGGATGCTTTCGGACGGCAGATATAGGAGCGATAGCAAATATGTCGATCTGAAACCGGGTGCATACGATTTACATGAGTACGTGTACAACGAAAACGGAACTCAAAATGACAAGGCATTGTATTTAGGCACACAGCAGGGAAAAGATGCAAAAGTCAATAGCAATACTACGCGTGCATATGCGGAGCTTTTAAAAAACGCAGAGGGAACACCGGTACTTGCTGCATGGGAAAAGAATCCGAAAGAAGATTTGGATGTTACAAAGCTGAAGCTGAAATTCTCTAGGGCAAATCTTGCCGTAAGTGATGTTCCGGAGCTGAAAAACCCGAAGGTTGGGGACAAAATAACCATAACGGCTACTTACTACGGCTATGAAGAAAAGACTGAAAAGGACGCCCCGGGAGGAAACTATGACCGTATAACACTGGCATATCAACCGGTACCGGTGAAAATTACTTATACTGTGGAAGAAAAGATAATAGATGGAAAGAGAATAAACTATCTGCTGTTTGACCATGAAGCAACAATTTCACAAAACAACTTCAGCCTTGCGGAAGGAGAAGTTGCGGAACCGGATTTGAGTAACTTTGCGAAGCTGAATCTTCTTATGAAAGCGATTGACGCAGATATCGATGTAGTTCTGATTGTTTCAAGTCGGTGCAACTTGAAAATAACAAAAACAAAAGGTGTCGATGGGGAAAGCACCGGAGATCCTTTGAAAGGCGTGGGTTTTTGTCTGTATCGAATGGATTCACAAACGGCGGAAATACCACAAGTAACCTGCGCTGAACTTATTAATGGAAAGAAAGGCAGAATTGCAGATGACACCTATTTAGACAAGCAAAGGACACAGAAGCTTTCCGAAGCAGGTGCATTGACGGGAAATGATGGAATACTCAGCATTTACGGAATGACTTCAGGACATTACTATTACTTAGTTGAAACAAAAGCATTAGGAGGATATGCTTCACCAAAGCAAATGATACGATTTTACATAGATCCGAATTTCGGAATTGTAACAATGCAGAAACTGGATTTGAACGGAAATGCAATTGGAGCTGTCTCAAAATTCCGTTATTCGGATGGACCGGAAACAGAAGGAACGATTCTCCTTGACAGCGGAGACTTTATAAATGTTTCAATTTTAAACGAAGAACATATCGTTATGCCGGAAACCGGCGGTACAGGCACTATGATGTTTGCGGGATTCTCACTTCTTTCGGCAGCGGCGGCGGTTGTTTGTCTGTATCGCAGAAGACGCGAAAAAGCAGAAAAATAATATATTTAACTTAAAAAGAACATTTAAGGGAGGAAAAGAAAATGAAAAAAATATTGTCAGTTATCTTGAGCTGCATATTGCTGATTGGCACCGTGCAAACTGCATCGGCAAAGGAATCGGTGCCGCTGAGCCCGCTTGATGGACTTAAGTATTTGACGCAGGAAGCTTCCGCGGATAATCAGAGTGGCATGAAACCACACAAGGCCCCGATTAAAGCTCCGGTAAACTTGCCGCAAGGAACGCTCACCATTACAGGTCTTAAAGAAGGCACGACAGTGCAAGCGTACCGTTTGGTAGAACTTGCGAGCAAAGATGGGAAACATTTTTCGAATACATTGAATAATAAGTATATTGATTTGTTTAATGCACTTAACGTAAGCAGTGCTTCTGCATTCTCAGAGAAAGCCGGCAGCACGGTTTTGGCAAAAGCACAAGAAATCATCACCGCAGGGGAAACCCCTCCTGACGCAGATTATAATGCTGTGACGGCAGCAGGTGAAACCGGCGTGACAATCAATAATATAGAGTATGGATTTTACTATGTAGCAATGACAGCAGGCACGGAGGACTATACAATTTATAATCCACTGCTGGTTTTGGTACCGCAGGTGCAGAAAGATGAGGCAGGAGACCATACCTATACCTACAATGTGACAGCGGAGGCAAAGAGCTCGCAGCCGAAAATTGAAAAGAACATCGTTGAAGGAACGGAACGTGTGCCTGAGACGACAGCTTCCATCGGCGATACGATTCAGTATGAATTAACAACTCCGGTACCAACCTACACTGCGCATGTGGATGACAGCAAAGTCGTGTTCAAAATTACCGATACCATGAGCAAAGGTCTGACCTATACAGGGGGAGTTACTGTATACGGTGTTAACGAAGAAGGCAGTGAGACTTCGATTGAAGATGTGGAGCAGACTGCAGTTTCAACCGACGATCAAACCGGCATAACCACCATCGTTATGGACTTCAACTATACGAAGATAAAAACATATAAAAGTCTCAGAATTACATACACCGCAAAGCTGAATGAACAGGCTGTAATCGGTACGTCGGGAAATTCAAACGAAGTTGTGCTTTCCTATTCACATGATACATCCAGAATCGACGAAAGCGGTAAATATCAGACGAAGGATACGCCGAAAGATGAAACGAAAGTATACACATTCGGACTTGACATTACAAAATATGAACTCGGTGATCCAAATGTGACACTTCCAGGAGCGGAATTCAGTCTGAAAACCGCAGATAATAAGCAGGTATATTTCAGGCTGAAAAAAGAAAATGAAAACATCTACACTGCAATCATTGCGGATACGCAGCCGGAAGGCGCAATCGCAACGGTAACAACAATCGCAGGCGGTAAGCTCATAATCGAAGGGCTTGGAGAAGGAACTTACACACTTACAGAAGAAAGAGCACCGCAGGATTATTATATTATTAATAAGAACATTACAATAACAATTACTCCTGAAAAGAATGGTACGACTCTTACAGGCAATGTAACTCAGGATTCCGGAGTTAGCGAAGGAACACTCAGCAAAGCTTATTATGTTAAAGGGATTGAAAACTCACCGGACTATGTGCTCCCGATTACAGGCGGCATCGGTACGATTCTCTTCGGGCTTATTGCTGTACTTGCAGCGGCAGTTGCATGCGTAATGCTGTACAAGAGACGCAGTGAGTAAAGTTTCTGTAATATCATAAGGTATGAAGAAAAAAAGAAGTATTCTTCCGATTATTCTGTTACTTATTGTTTCACTGGTGTGCGGGTTATACCCGCTCATCAGTAATTTGCAGCACAAGCAGTTACAGAAACAGATGATTAGCAATTACCAAAGCGCAGTAGAAGAAACAGCACCGCAGGATTTAGAGAAGGAATGGGACAAGGCGCGTGAATATAACCGGCATATTGCCAAGCAGACAAAACTGAAAGAACCGTTTGCAGGCAGTAAGATGCAGCAATCGGACCGCAGCTATGAAAACATTCTAAACCTGAACGGTGACGGTGTCATGGGATACATCGAAATCCCCAAAATCGAAGTAAAACTTCCGATTGTCCACGGAACCGATGACGAAGACCTTGAACGGGCAGCGGGGCATTTACCGAAGACCTCTTTCCCCGTAGGCGGTACGAGCAGCCATTCTGTGCTTTCTGCACATCGCGGACTTCCAAGCGCCAAGCTGTTTACGGATTTGGATCAATTGGAAGAGAATGATATTTTTCTGCTGCACATTTTGGATAAAGAATTGTACTATCGGGTTGCGCAAATCAAAGTTGTGGAACCTGAGAATACTGAAGATTTGCGGATTGTGAAGGGCAAAGATTATGTGACACTTGTCACATGCACACCGTATGCTGTCAACAGTCACAGATTGCTTGTTCGTGGAGAACGGACAACGGAACCGCCGAATTATGATGTGAAGTTCAGCTTTATTGATTTTCTGCGTTTGCATTTTTATGGGGTGACGATTGGAACCATTGCACTTGGCAGTATCATTGCAATAGCGGTTATTTTGAACAAAACGCATGATCGTAAATCTTAACCGGGGGAGATGATAAAATGAAAAAAATAAGATGTGTACATCGTTCAACAGTGCTGTTGCTATGCATAGCACTGCTGATGATGTTTTTTCCGCAGCAGGCTTTTGCCTCGCACGGAATACAAATTGATAGAAACGGCAGTTTGACCGTCAATGAAACGTACAGCATTCAGAATAAAGTCAAAAATCTGGCGGACGTCGAGCTTCAAGTTTGGCGTGTGGCGAGAGTGACCACAGGAGTGAAATTTGTTTTGACCGACGGATTTGCGGCATCAGGTGTGAGCGTAAACAGGCTTTCCGGCAGCGAGTGGCAGGATGCAGCTGACGCACTTTTTGCTTATGCAAAAGCAAACGCGCAGGATGTGGGGAATGCTGCCAAAATCAAAACTGATGCAACCGGAAAAGCAAGCTTGTCAAACCTTGAAACAGGATTGTACTTGGTTGCACCGGTACAGACATCGGTTCGGGTTCCGGGATATACGGTACATCTGCAGAGAGCATTTTTGGTATCTTTGCCGTATCAGGTAAGCCAAGACAGCGCATGGATGTATGATGTGACCGTTACACCGAAAAACGAAGCAAAACCGTATTCGCCGCCGCCGCAAGTGACGACCTATACAGTTCACAAAGTGTGGAACGATGACAATGATAAGCAAGGAAAAAGACCGGAACAGGTTTATGTTCGTCTGCTTCAAAACGGAAATCCTTATTTAGGCCCCGACGCTACCGTGGCACTGCAGCCGGGAAACTGGTCGTATACATGGAAGTCGCTTCCTGCCGGGTACAAATATTCCATTGAAGAGATTTTTGTTCCGGGTGGATATATTTCCAGCATAAATGGTAATATCATAACCAACACCTTGAATCCGGACGAACCGGAAGACCCGGATAATCCGGATAAGCCGGATAAGCCGGGCCGTGATGATGACGGAAAACCACCGGTAAAACCGGACAGGGATTCCGACGGCAAGTTCCCGCAGCGTCCGGACGACGGTACACCAAAGACCGGTGACGAAATGATGTTCACTCTTTGGATGCTCATATGCTTGGGCGCAGGTGCAGGACTTTTCGCAGCATCAAGAAAAAATCATAAAGAATAGGCAGACATTGCCATTTAAACTATAATTAAAAACGCTCCAAATCAGAACTCAGGCAATCGGGAGCATAAGCACCGGTTGCCTGATTCGTCATATCGGGCACAAAACTTGCAAAAAAAACAAAAATACATAAAAAAATATTGATTTTTTTGTCGGAAATACTATAATGAAGGTGAAATTAGAAAGCATTCATTAATGCATACGGAACATAGGAGGTGTTATTGTGATTAGTTTTATCATTTGCTTGGCGCTCCTGATTGGAGGCTATTTCGTTTATGGTAAAGTAGTTGAGAACACTTTTTCACCGGATGATAGAGAAACACCGGCGGTTCGGATTAATGACGGTGTGGATTATGTAGTAATGCCGAAGTGGAAATTGTTCTTGGTACAACTGCTGAACATTGCAGGACTTGGTCCCATTTTTGGAGCACTACAAGGTGCATTGTGGGGACCGATTGTATTCCTTTGGATTACCTTTGGTACGATTTTCGCGGGTGGCGTGCATGACTACTTCTCGGGTATGCTTTCTGAAAGAAACGAAGGTGCATCCATTTCCGAAGTATGCGGCATCTATCTCGGAAACACAATGAAGAATGTTATGCGTGTATTCAGCGTAGTGCTTCTTGTTATGGTAGGTACGGTATTTGCGGTAGGCCCTGCGGGTCTGATTGTTACCCTGCTTGGAAACAGTGGTGTGAAAGGCATTATGACAAACGCAGAAGTATGGCTTTGGATTATCCTTGCATACTACTTTATCGCAACATTCCTTTCCATCGACAAGATTATCGGGCGTATTTATCCGCTCTTCGGTATATGCTTGATTGTCATGGCGCTTGGAGTTATCTTTGGCATATTTACCAATGCCGATTATACAATTCCGGAGATTTGGAGCAACTTTACCAATATGCATCCGGACGGAAAGCCGATTTGGAGCTTTATGTTCATCACCGTTGCCTGCGGTGCGATTTCCGGATTCCATTCGACACAATCGCCGCTGATGGCACGCTGCATGAAATCCGAGAAACAGGGACATTTCGTATTCTACGGGGCCATGGTTGCAGAGGGCGTAATTGCACTGATTTGGGCAGCTGCAGGATGTGCACTGTATGAAGTAACCGGCGGACTTAACACAGGATTGAGTGAGATTTTGGCAAACGGACAGTCCGCAGCTATCTATGATGTATGCATCAAGACGATGGGCAGCGTCGGTGTCGTTCTTGCAATGGTTGGAGTAATTGCATGCCCAATCACTTCAGGCGACACGGCATTTCGTAGTGCGCGTCTGACTTTGGCAGACTGGTTCGGCATTAATCAGAACGACATGAAGAAGAGACTTATGCTGTGTGTACCGCTTTTGGCAGTCGGTGCATTCATCGGACATTTGGATTACGCAGTCGTATGGAGATATTTCAGCTGGACAAACCAGACATTAGCAATGATCGTTCTGTGGACAGCAAGTATGTATTTGTTCCGTGAAAAGAAAAATTACTGGATTACAGCGGTACCTGCAACCTTTATGAGTGCAGTTTCCATGACCTATTTCTTCTGTGCGGACGAGTGCCTTGGACTTTCCACAACAATTGCTTATCCGGTTGGAATTATCCTTGCGGTAGTATTCCTCGGAATCTTCCTTCACGCAACGAAGAAGCCTATGAAAGCATAAAAGGCAAATTATCATATACAGAAATGAGAGGGCGATATCATGAAACCACAAAGATTGGGCAGTGTATCCATCCCTGATGACGAATTGATAAAAGACAAAAAAGAAGCGAAGAAAATCGGACCTTGCGGGCTGGGTCGGAAGGCGGTTTATTTGAACAGCTTTTATATTGACCGACGGTATTACATACCGATTGCCTCCGTAAAAAGAGTCTTTAAGAGAATCGCCATGAGCAAAGGCGGATTCACCGGAAAAGGCGCGTTTGCGACGTTATCCTATCTTGTGGTAGTATACGAAAACGGACATGAGAAACAGTGCAATTTTAAGCATGAAGAAGATGTAGACAGATTCCTTGCATACATCGAGGAGGAATTCCCTGATATACCGGTGCACAGCCTGGAAGCCGAGAGAAAGCTGGCAGAGAAAGAAAGATGGCTGGCGGAGAAGCGGAAAGAAAAGGATGTGCCCGAAGAAGCGAAAGAGGCTCTTTTGCAGCTTGAACAAGCAGAACGGTATCTGAAGAAGAAATCCGACTATTACATGGATTTAAGCCAGTCAGCAAAGAAAAAGCGCGTATACGATCGAAGCAATCCGGCGTATAAATGGGTCGCACTTGCAATCGTGGTTATGGGTGTGGGAGCATTTGCTTATGGAATCTATGCACTGGTGACACATGCGGGTTTCGGAATGTATTTCCTATTGTTCGGTCTTGCAGCCGTTTTCCTGTTTGCCGGAGCCAATGTTCTTCCAACTTCCAAGAACAACAGGAGGTATATCGAAGAGCAGCTTGCAAAATCTATCAGACAGATGCAAGAATACATCAGAGAGTATCCGGATTTTCCGGTACCGGCGCATTATGCACACCCGATTGTACTCAAAAGAATGCAGGACATTTTGAAAGAAGGGCGTGCAAAAACCATTCCGGAGGCACTTAAAGTTCTCAAAAAAGATTTGAAGGCTTTGAATTCCGATGTCGTCGTCGAGCAGGAAGAATACGATGAAATCATGGCAATCAAACCGATGTTTTTGGTAATGGATTACAAGTAAGATTGAAGTCAATATAACAAAACGGCTGGAATGCTTGATTCCCGTGAAAGGGAAGATGCGATTCCGGCCGTTTTGCTTTTTATGGCTAAATTTTGATTCTTTATGAATTTGCAACTAATTCGCGGGCACTGGCCAGTGTGGTTTCCGTAACCGTGGCACCGCCGAGCAGCCTTGCGATTTCTTCGATTCTGCCTTCCTCAGACAGTTTCTGAATGTTTGTGTAGGTTTTCTCATCGTCGGTTTCTTTGTAGATCCGGTAATTGCTCACGCCGCACGCTGCAATCTGCGGGAGGTGGGTGATGCATATAATCTGATGATGGCTTGCGATTTCTTTGAGCTTACGGCCAACGATACTTGCCGTGATGCCGCTTATGCCTGCGTCGATTTCGTCGAAAATCAAGGTCGGAATGTTGTCGCAGGAGCTGATTACATTCTTGAAAGCCAGCATGATTCTGGACATTTCACCGCCCGAAGCAATTTTTGCGAGAGGTTTCAAAGGCTCGCCGCGGTTTGCGGCAATCAGAATTTCCACATGATCCATTCCGTTCTCGGCAGGAGCCGAAAGCGGGGTAATGGATATGCTCAGCTTTGCGTCCTTGAAGTTAAGATCCGCAAGTTCGGCGGTAATTCTTTGTTCCAGTTCGACAGCCGTTTCTGTTCTGATTTCCGTGAGCTTGCTGCATGCTGCAAGAAGATCCTTCTTCGCTTCGGAAAGCTCGGCTTCGAGACGGGCTTTCTCATCATCAAAGTTTTCGATGATTTCCAGTTCTTTCAGAATCTTCTGTTCGTATTCCAAAACATCTTCAATGGAAGAACCATATTTTTTCTTGAGGCCTTCAATTGTATTTAAGCGCGAGATCGCAAGGTCCATCTCTTCAGGCGAAAAGTTGAGACTTTCCCTGATATTCCGCAATTCTCCGGACAAATCCTGAAGTCTGTAGTAGATGTCGCTGAATTCTTCGGAAATTGACGAAAGTTCATCGGAACAGGAGGAAATTTCCTCCAAAGAACGAAGACACATGCCAAGCTCGTCCGTTGCCGAAGGGGATTCTTCAAAAAGGATTGCGTATGTTTTTTCGATGTTTTCGAAAATTTTCTCGCTGTTTTGGAGGAGAAAAATGCGTTTCTCAAGTTCTGCGTCTTCACCCGGCTTAAGGGCCGCTTTCTTGATTTCGGCAGCCTCAAACCGATAAAAATCCTGCTTGCGGGCGTTTTCTTTTTCCTGTGAAAGGAGGGAAGAAAGCTGCTGCCGGATTTCATGGTATTTATGGAAAAAAACGCTGACTTCGGCTTTCTTGGCGGCGGAAGCGTCGTTCTTGTACATATCTAAAAGTGTAATGTGATATTCGGGATTGAGCAGAGACTGGTTGTCGTATTGACCGTGAATGTCGGCAAGGCGGCGTGATACAGCGTTCAGCTGCGCCAATGTGACAATTTCACCGTTGAGTTTGCAGAGATTCTTGCCGGAAGAGGAGACTTCTCTTGTTATGACCACTTCTTCGCCGTCGAGCGTTCCGAGAAGCTGCACGACTGCTTTGTCGGCCCCGGTGCGTATGGCAGAGGTATCCGCACGGCTTCCGAGAGCAAGGCTGATTGCTTCCACGGCGATGGATTTGCCGCTGCCGGTTTCTCCGGTAATTATATTAAGACCTTCTTCAAAATCAACATCTGTATTTTCGATTATGGCAAAATTCTTAATACTGATGTGATCAATCATTTCTCTTCCCCCTGTTAAGCATTTCATTGAATCCGTCTACGATTTCAGGAACGTTTTTCTCATCGTCCGCAATGAGAAGGAGCGTATTGTCGCCGGCAAGGGAGCCGATAATGTGCTCGAAATTGGAGGTGTCAATTGCTTCGCCTGCGGCATTTGCACATCCGGAGAGTGTTTTTACAACGATAATGTTTCCTGAGGAGTCAATGGAAGTAATGGTTTCGCGGAATATTTTGACAAAACGATCCGAGACAGGAAGATCCTGCGACTTGTGAACCGAGTATTTGTATTTGCCCGAAGACGAAAGGGTCTTTACAAGCTGAAGTTCCTTGATATCTCTGGAAATCGTGGCCTGGGTAACCTCGTAGCCGCATTCCCTGAGCATGGTCACAAGTTTTTCTTGTGTATCAATTTCATTGTTCGTAATCAGTTCAATAATCTTATTCTGTCTGGAATATCTCATGTTTACCTCCCAAAGTAATTGTATACTTGTGTTTACTTATCAAAATTTTAACATATTTGGTTGTAAATTTCAATATAAAAATATATATAGACAAACAAATGTTTGCGTGATATAATTTCGTAAGAACAAACTGCGAACAAGGAGCTTTGAAGTGAGAATTTTGGGAATTGACCCCGGTTATGCGATTCTGGGCTACGGAGTTTTGGATAAAATAGGAAATAAATTTGTGACGGTCGCTTACGGCTCCATTACAACGGACAGCAAGATGGAAATGCCGGAACGGCTCGTCGCGCTTTACGACGGGCTGACGGGGATTATACAGACCTATAAGCCGGATGAGGCTTCGATTGAAGAACTGTTTTTCAATAACAACGCAAAGACGGCGATTCTGGTCGGTGAGGCAAGAGGCGTTGCCGTTCTTGCCTGTGCGAAGCAGGGACTGAAAATCAGCGAGTACACGCCGCTACAGATTAAACAGGCGCTTGTCGGATACGGAAGGGCGGATAAGAAGCAGGTGCAGGCGATGGTTAAGGCAATTTTAAACCTGGATGAGATACCGAAGCCCGATGATACGGCGGACACCGTCGCTGGCGCAATCCGCCACGG
>FR882012.1:15627-29494 GCA_000435615.1 Firmicutes bacterium CAG:238
CAATCTGCCACGGGCACAGCGGGGGGAAAAAACGGCCGTTTCGGATTAAGGAGGGAATTTAAGAATGATTCGATATATAAAAGGAATCTATGCGATGACTTTTGAAAACGGCATTGTCGTTGAAAACGGCTCAGGCATGGGATTTGAAATCAATATTCCGGCAGGCTCGCCGCTCTATCGGTATGGCGAAGGTGAGGAAGTGCTCGTTTATACCGCCATGATGGTGAAAGAAGACGACATCAGCCTTTACGGATTTCACAACAGAGAAAGTCTGGAGCTGTTCCGCCTGCTGATTACGGTCAACGGAATCGGAGCGAAAGCAGCTATGGCAATTATGGGCTCCATGTCGACCGACGAACTCCGGCAGGCAATCCTGTTTGAGGATGTCAAAGCGGTCAGCAAGGCAAACGGCGTGGGAAAGAAAACCGCCGAACGCCTGATTTTAGAACTGAAAGATAGAATCGGAAGTTTTGAACGCAGCGATGCGTCGCAGTCTGCCGCGGTTTATGCGAATGCGGACGAATCTGCGGGCGAGGATGCCAGAACTGAAGCTATCAGCGCGCTTGCCGCTCTCGGCTATACGAAGGCAGAAGCATTCGGAGCTGTATCGAAGGTGCCAGAAGAGGGACTTTCCTGCGAAGACTATATCAAAAAAGCCTTAAAAAATCTCTTTTAAGGTGTATAATGGTACATAGACAAACGAAAAAATCCAAGGGGAAAACGAATGGAAAACGAAAGAATTACATCCGCCGGAATCAATCCGGGCGAAGCGAGGCAGGAAGTGAGTCTCAGGCCGCAGTATCTGGATGATTACATAGGACAGAAGGGCGTCAAAGAAAATTTAAAGATTTTCATTGAGGCAGCTAGGCGCAGAGGGGAACCGCTTGACCATGTGCTCTTTTACGGTCCGCCGGGACTGGGCAAGACGACGCTTGCGGGAATCATCGCAAACGAGCTCGGTGTGAACATCAAGATAACATCAGGGCCTGCAATCGAGCGTGCCGGCGATTTGGCTGCGATTTTGACAAATCTGGAAGAAAACGATGTACTGTTTATCGACGAAATCCACAGGCTCAACCGCTCCGTGGAGGAAGTCCTGTATTCCGCAATGGAGGACTATGCACTCGATATTATCATCGGTAAAGGACCGTCTGCTCGCTCAATCAGACTGGATCTTGCACGCTTTACGCTGATTGGCGCAACGACCAGAGCCGGAAGCCTTTCGGCGCCGCTCAGAGACCGGTTTGGAGTTATCAGCAAGTTCGAGCTTTATACGGTGGAAGAACTTACGGAGATTATACGGAGAACTGCACGGATTCTAGGTGTGACGGCAGACGAGGATTCACTTGTCGAAATGGCGAAGCGCTCTCGCGGAACTCCGCGTGTGGCAAACCGCATGCTGAAACGAATCAGGGACTTTTCACAGGTGAAAGGAAATGGTATAATAGATATGGAAATTACACGAGAGGCACTTGAGGCACTCGGTGTAGATGAGCTTGGTCTTGAAAGACTGGACAGGGAAATCCTCAGCGGTATTATTGAACGCTTTAACGGAGGTCCGGTGGGAATCGATACGATTGCCGCTTCCATCGGGGAAGAGCGTGTTACGATTGAGGATGTTTACGAGCCTTATCTGATTCAGACCGGGCTGCTTTATCGTACACAGAAAGGAAGAATGGTTTCACCGGCAGGGTATAAGCACATGGGGCTTCAGCCGCGCGAAGAAGAGGAAACCGAAGAATAAAGAATGCACATTAATGATTTTGATTACGAGCTGCCGCAGGAACTGATTGCACAGACTCCGGCAGAAAAGAGGGATTTTTCAAGACTTATGGTTGTTCACCGTGATTCGGGAGAAGTGGAGCATAAGCACTTTTATGATATTCTTGATTATCTGAAGGCGGGGGACTGCCTTGTTTTGAATAACTCCAAGGTTTTACCGGCAAGGCTGTACGGCAGGAAGGAAGGGACGGACGCAAATATTGAGTTTTTGCTGATTAAGCGAATCGAAGGCGATACATGGGAAACTATGGTGAGACCGGGGAAGAGACTGAAACCGGGAGATGCGGTCTCCTTTTCCGATGATAAACTGTTTCGTGCGGTTGTAAAGGATTACGGTGAGGATGGCACTCGAATTGTGGAATTCGAGTATGAAGGGATTTTTCTTGAACGGCTCGAAGAACTTGGGAAGATGCCGCTTCCTCCGTATATTGAACGCGACAACAATTCTGAGGATAAGGACAGATACCAGACCGTGTATGCAAAAAACGAAGGCTCTGTTGCAGCGCCTACAGCAGGACTTCACTTTACGCCGGAGCTGCTTGAAAAAGCAAAGGCAAAAGGCGTGAAACTTGCTTATGTAACGCTTCATGTGGGAATCGGAACCTTCCGTCCGGTTAAGGTTGAAAATATCGAAGAGCATCATATGCATTTCGAGGAATATTTTATCGACGAAGACACCGCCAAGACCATCAACGATACAATTAAAGCCGGCGGCAGAATTGTGTCCGTAGGAACCACTTCAACCCGAACCGTCGAAAGCGCGGCCGCTTATGATGAAGAGCGCGGCAAATACCTTGTGAAGGCAGGACACGGCTCTACGGGAATTTTCATTTACCCGGGATATGAATTCAAAATTATCGGTGCACTGATTACGAACTTCCATCTGCCGAAGTCAACGCTTCTCATGCTCATATCTGCACTATATAACCGCGAAGATATATTGAGAGTCTATCGGATTGCGGTGGAAGAGAAGTACCGTTTTTTCAGTTACGGGGATGCGATGTTTATTGAATAATAAAGAAAAAGTTGTACTTCACGCAGCATTGCCTGAAAGTACAACTTTTTTTATCGTTTAGCTTATTTATTAGCACCGCAGCATTTCTTATATTTCTTGCCGCTGCCGCAAGGACACGGGTCGTTTCTGCCCGGCTCTTTTTCTTTGTGAACCGTCTTGGAACGCTTGTAGTCCTTGATGATTTCAATCATTTTTTCTTCGGAAAGGATGTTTTCCCACTGCGGAAGCGTGTAGAGATATTCCGCTTCTGCCTTTAACATGTTGAAGAAAAGCTTTTCAAAATCAACATCGAGGTCTATATCTGAATTTTCGTCGATCTTCTCTAAATCGAAAGGGTTGTTCAGGCTTGTCTGGATGCCGTCGAGGAAGCCCATGAAAATAACAGGGTTTGCTTCGAACTTCTCAACGAGTTCGCTGAACTTGCCTGCAAGGTGCACATCCTTGTTTTCTAAGATGTTTTCGTAAATTCTCGTTTCGGTTCCGCTGTATTCTTCCCAAAACGCTTCAAAAGTTTCTTCGGTCTGACCTTCCATGAGGTCAACCCACTGCTTGTATAAACTCATTTTTTCCTCCTGTGTGATAAGTGATTTTTATTTTAATTTTTTAGCTACATTAATTATATCGCCGACAACAGCACTGCCGGTAGGGAGCGCGCCTGCACCTCTGCCGTAAAACATCAGCTCGCCAACCATGTCGCCGGTAACATATACCGCATTGAATTCATTGCTGACGCCGCTGAGCGGGTGAGAAAGCGGAAGTCTTTCCGGAGCAACGCTCGCCTTTACTTCGCCGTCTTCAAGGTATGCATGACCGATAAGTTTGATTTTGCAGCCCTCGGAAGCAGCGGACTTGATATCGTCTGCCGTAATCTTCGAAATTCCGGTTGTAGGAATATCGGAAGGTGCGATGTATTTGTCAAAAAGCAGTGCAATCAGTATGGAAAGCTTGTTTGCTGCATCCAGACCTTCCACATCTGCGGTCGGGTCTGCTTCGGCAAAGCCTTTTTCCTGCGCGTCCTTCAGCACATCTGCATAGCTTGCGCCGTCTTCGGTCATTTTTGTCAGGATGTAGTTTGTGGTTCCGTTCAAAATTCCCATAACTTCAAGGAAATTATTCCCCTGAAGCGGATTTTGGATCGCGGTGAGAACGGGGATTCCGCCTGCAACCGCAGCTTCGAAGAGAAAATCAACGTCGTTTTCCTCGGCGGTTTCCGTAAGTACCTTATAATTTGCAGCGACTGCAGCCTTGTTTGCCGTTACGACATGTTTGCCGTTTTTCATCGCTGTCAACATGAAAGAGGCAGCGGGCTCGATTCCGCCGATAACTTCTACGATTAAATCAATATCCGGGTCGTTCAGAATAACATCCGGATCATCCGTAAAAAGGTGAGAGTCGGAAGGCTTCCTTCTGAGTATTCGTACGACTTCAACCGAAACGCCGGTGCGCTTCTGAATTAAATCATGGTTTCTTATCAGGATTTCATGGGTACCGCTTCCGACGGTGCCATAACCCAAAATGCCGACTTTAATTTTTTTCATTTCTGTTCCTCCGTGCGAAAGATTGCAATGAGAGAATTATATAACATTTCTTCGAATTTGTCTTTCTTTTTTTGAAATTTTTGTTATTATAGTTTTTGGATTCATTTATAAAAAAAGAAAAGAGGTAACAAAATGTCATTACACATCGTTTTCGTTGAGCCGGAAATACCGCCAAACACGGGGAATATTGCAAGAACATGTGCCGCAACCAACACGGTGCTTCATCTTGTGAAACCGCTCGGATTTAACATAGATGACAAAAGCCTTAAACGGGCAGGGCTTGATTACTGGCCGTATGTGGAGCTTGAAGTGCACGAAAGTCTCGATGATTTCATGGAAAAATACGGTGACGGATCGCACCGGCTTTTTCTTGCAACGACAAAGGGTGGGCATATTTATACGGAGCCTGCATACCGTGACGGTGACATGTTCCTTTTCGGCAAGGAAACGGCTGGGCTTCCGAGGGATTTCATTGCGGAGCACGAAGAGAGTGCCATAAGGATTCCGATGAGCGCGGATACGAGGCTGCGCTCTTTTAACCTTGCAAATTCGGCAAACATCATTTTGTTCGAAGCTTTGCGTCAATTAGGTTTCCCGGGCTTGAAATAACGAAACGGATTTGGTATAATATTTGCATAAAAGATTTTTTGAGGACAACTTTTGAGGTGTATTAGTGAAACTTGGTTATGATTTAACAATTGAACAGTCCCAAAAATTGACGATGACTCCGGAACTGATTCAGGCAATCCAGATTCTGCAGTTTAACTCGCAGGAGCTTGAAAATTACGTTCAGGAAGAACTTATGCAGAATCCTGTTTTGGAGTACGAGGCAGGAGAGGACAGACGGGACAGAGAACAGGAGGTTTCCAAATCCGAGTCTTTGGATAAGAAAGAAGCGGAGGAAGCTGATTTTGACTTGCGCGAAAAAGTAAAAGAAGCGGAGTATGACGATATCAGCTACAAGCAGTGGGAACATCGCAAGGATAATGATGAGCCTACGTTTGAGCAGTTTGTGAGTAAGGAAGAAACTTTGGAGGATTACCTTCTTCTTCAGCTTACCTTTTCAAAGCTCAAGGGCGATGACATGAAAATCGGAAGGTATCTTATCGAGTCGATAGACGAAAATGGATATCTTACATCCGAACTTCCGAAAGTCGCGAAGATGTTTAAAGTGTCGGAGGAACATGTTGAGAAAATTCTCGATGTCATTCAGACATTTGAACCTGCGGGGGTGGGTGCCAGAACGCTCAAGGAATGCTTGATTCTGCAGCTCGCATCCAAGGGTCTGCTTGAGGATTCGGTAGAATATATTATTTTACATCATTTGGAGGATATCGGAGAAAATAAACTCAGCAAGGTTTCGAAGGAAACCGGGCTGACGGTTGCACAGGTGCAGATGATTACGGACCTCATCCGGACACTGGAGCCGAAGCCGGGCAGACGCTTTTCATCGGGAGAAACGGTGAAGTATGTCGTTCCGGATGTGGTTGTCGAAAAGGTCGACGGGGAATATCAGGTCGTAACAAACGAAGGCACAATCCCGAGGCTGATGGTAAGTTCCTATTATATGAGCCTTGCAAAGAAGGCCTCCGAGGATGCGGAACTTTCGAAGTACCTCAGCGATAAGTACAACTCTGCAATGTGGCTGATTAAGAGCATCGAGCAAAGAAGACAGACGATATATAACGTCGTTGCTTCGGTTGTCGAGTATCAGAAAGAATTTTTGGACAAGGGTCCGAAATATTTAAAGACCTTGACGCTGAAACAAGTAGCAGAAGCGTTAAATATCCACGAATCCACGGTCAGCCGTTCCATAAACGGTAAGTACATGCAGACTCCGAGAGGGGTTTTTGAGATTAAATATTTCTTCTCGAGCGGTGTTACGGGCGCAGGCGGAGAGGGAATGTCTTCAAACAGCATTAAGACTTTCATTAAGGAAATCGTGGAAAGCGAAGACCCGAAGAAGCCGTACAGCGATCAGGACATGGTGGAAATTCTCAGCCAAAAAGGAATTGAAATTTCGCGCCGTACCGTGGCAAAGTACAGAGAGGGCATGAATATCTTATCTTCATCGAAACGGAGAAGATATTAAAATACATAAAAATACAATATAATATAAACATTGTCAACAGGAATGTTTTTAGGAGGAGAAAGAAATGGCGATTAGAGTAGGTATTAACGGTTTTGGCAGAATTGGCAGGGTAGTAATCCGTGCCGCAATGGATATGCCGGAAATTGAAATCAGGGCAATCAACTTAAGAAATGCGGACCTTGAATACATGGTTTACATGCTTAAGTACGATACGATTTTCGGAAGATTTCCAAAGAGTCTTGACCATGACCAGTCCGGAATTTACATAGACGGAAAGCATGTTGATGTATATTCGTTCTCGGATGCATCCGAAATTCCGTGGAAGGAAGCAGGCGTTGATTATGTAATCGACTGTACCGGTGCATATGTAACAACGGAAAAAGCGATGGATCACATTGAAGCAGGTGCAAAGCATGTTATCATTTCCGCACCGGCAAAGGATAAGGATACTCCGACATTTGTATACGGCGTAAATCATAACGAATATAATTCGGATATGAAGGTTGTTTCCAATGCATCCTGTACTACAAACTGTCTCGCACCGCTCATGAAGGTTATCGAAGATAACTACGGAATCAAAGAAGGACTTATGTCCACGATTCATGCGGCTACCGCAAAACAAAAAGTTGTTGATGCGAAATCACTCAAGGACTGGAGAACAGGCCGCAGCGTATTCGGCAACGTAATTCCGTCAACAACAGGTGCAGCAAAGGCAGTAGGTCTTGTAATTCCTTCTCTTAAAGGCAAAATGACAGGTATTTCATACAGAGTTCCGACAGCGGATGTTTCCGTTATCGATGTAAACGTTGTTCTCAACACACCGACAAGCGGACCGGAACTCAGACAGAGAATCAAAGAAGCTTCCGAAACCTACCTCAAGGGTGTTTTGGAATATGTAGATGATGAAGTTGTTTCCGGCGATTTCGTTGGAGACCCTTGCACATCCATTTTCGACTCCAGACAGACAATCGAGCTGAATGACCATTTCTTCAAGCTCATCGCATACTATGACAATGAATTCGGATATTCCAGCAATCTGCTCAATATGCTGAAACATATGCACGAAGTAGACTGCAAATAATCCTCGAGAATAGATACATAACGAAATTATTTAAGAGGAGATCAATTATGAAAAAAACAATCAAAGATATTGAAGTAAACGGCAAGAGAGTGCTCGTAAGATGCGATTTCAATGTACCGCTTAAAGAAGGCAGAATCACAGACGACATCCGTATCGTTTCGGCACTCCCGACCATCAACTATTTAAGAGAGCACGGAGCGAGGGTAATACTGATGTCCCACCTCGGAAGACCGGAAGGCGAGCCGAAGAAAGAATTTACGCTTGCACCGGTTGCGGAAAGACTGACCGAGCTTCTCGGCGAAAAAGTTATTTTCGCGGCATCTGACCTCGTGGTTGATGAAAAGGTGAAAGAGGCGGCAAACGCGCTCAAAGACGGCGAAGTTATGCTTCTTGAAAATGTCAGATTCCGTAAAGAAGAAACCAAGAACGGTGCGGATTTTGCGAAGGAACTGGCATCGCTCGGAGATATTTTTGTAAATGACGCTTTCGGAACGGCTCACCGTGCACATGCGTCCACAGCGGGAATCGCGGATTATCTTCCGTGCGTTTCGGGCTTTCTGATTGAAAAAGAAGTAAAATTTCTCGGAGATGCGCTCGAAAACCCTGCTCGTCCGTTCGTGGCAATCATGGGCGGCGCAAAAGTCGGCGACAAGATTCCGGTTATCAAGAACCTGCTTAAGAAGGTAGACTCTCTGATTATCGGCGGAGGAATGGCTTACACCTTTTTCAAGGCGCAGGGATATGAAATCGGAACTTCGATTTTGGACGCGAATAATATTGAACTCGCGAAGGAACTTCTGGCAGAAGCAGAGAAAACCGGCGTAAAAATTCTTTTGCCGGTTGATGCGGTATGTGCGAAGGAATTTAAAAATGATACAGAATTTGCAGTATATGCAAAAGAAAACATGCCGAAAGACAGGATGGGAATGGATATCGGACCTGAATCCGTGAAGCTGTTTACCGAAGCGGTGAAGAATGCAAAGACGGTTGTATGGAACGGCCCGATGGGCGTATTCGAAATGCCGAACTTTGAGAACGGCACGAAGAAGGTTGCCGAGGCACTTGCTGAATCCGACGCGGTAACGATTATCGGCGGAGGCGATTCCGCGGCTGCATGCGAGCAGTTTGGCCTCAAAGACAAGATGACTCACATTTCCACAGGCGGCGGCGCGTCCCTGGAATTCTTGGAGGGCAAGGTGCTTCCGGGTGTAGCGGTGATAGAGGATAAATAAGAAGAACGATTTGCGATTTTAAGGAGGTATTTTCTATGGTAAGAGTAGCGATTAACGGTTTCGGCAGAATCGGCAGACTTGCATTCAGACAGATTTTTGAAGATAAAGATATGGAAGTTGTTGCAATCAATGACCTGACAGAACCTAGGATGCTTGCACATCTTCTCAAATACGACAGTTCGCAGGGTGCTTATCGCGGTCATGAAGTTGTCTGCGACGAAAACTCCATAAGCGTTGACGGGCATAAGATTCCGGTATATAAGGAAGCCGATGCGAAGAATCTGCCATGGAAAGACCTCGACATCGATGTCGTTTTGGAATGCACGGGATTTTATACTTCAAAAGCAAAATCCCAGGCGCATATCGATGCCGGAGCAAAGAAGGTGCTGATTTCCGCTCCTGCGGGGAACGACCTTCCGACCATTGTTTACGGCGTTAACCATGAGACTTTGACGGCGGAGGATAACATTGTTTCCGGTGCGTCCTGCACGACAAACTGCCTTGCGCCGATGGCAAAGGCTCTGAACGACTACAGAGAGGTTCGCACGGGCTTTATGACTACGATTCATGCTTATACAGGCGACCAGATGCTCCTTGATGGACCGCACAGAAAAGGCGACCTCAGAAGAGCAAGGGCAGGCGCAATCAATATCGTTCCGAACTCGACAGGCGCAGCGAAAGCAATCGGACTTGTCATTCCGGAACTGGACGGAAAGCTCATCGGTTCGGCGCAGCGTGTTCCGGTACCGTCAGGCTCGATTACAATTCTGGACGCAACTCTGAAGGATATGACGGACTCTGTATCGGTAGAAGGAATTAACGCGGCAATGAGAGCTGCGGCAAATGAATCTTTCGGTTATACGGAAGAAGAACTTGTAAGCTCCGATATTATCGGAATGAGTTACGGCTCACTGTTTGATGCAACGCAGACGCTTGCACAGCAGTGTGGCACGCACATTTATGAGGTAAGGGTGGTTGCATGGTATGATAATGAGATGAGTTATACATGCCAATTGATTCGTACACTGAAGTATTTGAAAGAATTTGTGAAATAAGAGAGAGGTAAAAGATGCGTTATCCTTTTATTGCGGGAAATTGGAAGATGTACAAAACCACTGCGGAGGCAAAGGCATTTGCAGAAGAATTTAAAAAGCTTTATCAGCCGAGCGATGTGAGGGTTGCGATTCTGGCACCGTTCACACAGCTTGCGATGCTGGCTGAAGAACTGAAAGGAACGGGAATTGGGCTCGGCGCACAAAACGTTCACTACGAGCGAGAGGGTGCTTTTACAGGTGAAATATCCGTTCCGATGCTCCGGGAAATCGGCGTGGAATATTGTATTGTCGGGCATTCTGAAAGACGCCAGTATTTCAATGAATCCGATGAAACGGTGAATCGCAAAGCAAAGGCACTGCTTGAGGCGGGAATCACACCGGTTATCTGTGTAGGGGAAAACCTTTATCAGAGAGAACACAATTATCAGGACAAACTGGTTGCTGAGCAGGTCGCAAACGCAATGGAAGGAATCCCGGCAGAAGACGCGGCGAAAGTTGTTATTGCTTACGAGCCGATTTGGGCAATCGGAACGGGAAGAACAGCAACGCCGATTCAGGCAAACCATATGTGTAAAGTTATCCGGGATGAGCTTGAAGAAATCTATGATGAAGAGACGGCTGACAAGGTCGTGATTCAATACGGCGGAAGCGTAAAGCCGGAGAATGCATCGGAAATTCTGAATATGGAAGAAATCGACGGTGCGCTTGTAGGCGGAGCAAGTCTTGAGCCGTTAAAATTTATTGAAATTGTAAACTTTTAACTTGATTTTAGCATAGATACTGTGGTACAATTAACAAGTTATAATACGAGGAGGTAAAAGATGAAGACTTTATTGATGGTTTTGCTGGCATTAGCAAGTATCGTTTTGATCGCCAGTGTACTGCTTCAATCCGGTAACAGTGCAGGATTATCCGGTTCCATCGCAGGCGGAGCGGAACAGTTATTCGGCAAGAAGAAGAGCAAAGGCTATGAAGCCATTTTAGAGAAAGTAACTACCGTAGGCGCTGTTCTTTTCGTAGTTCTTTCCCTTGTTATCGTTACTCTGTTTGGGTAATTGATACACGAAATTAATTCGTTTTTAATTTTTATTTATTATATTTCACTTACGGCAAGAGGTACATAATGTGCCTCTTATTCGGCGTTAGTGAGTAGGAGGTATTACGTTATGACAAAGTATTTTGCTGTCATCGCAGCTGTCATTGGTCTTATCGTAGCATTCTGCTTAGCTGCATGGATCAAGAAAGCTGACGAAGGTACAGACAGGATGAAGGAAATCGCCGGCTACATCAGAGAAGGTGCTATGGCGTTCCTGAGAAGAGAATACAAGACAATGGCTATCGTTATTGTTGTGTTATTCTTATTAATCGGTATTTGCATTAACTGGATAACCGCTGTTCTTTATGTGTTCGGCGCACTCCTTTCCGTACTTGCAGGTTTCTTCGGCATGAAGGTTGCAACACTCGGAAACGTAAGAACTGCAAACGCAGCAAGAGAATCCGGAATGAACAAGGCTCTCAAGATTGCGTTCAGATCCGGTGCGGTTATGGGTCTTTGTGTATCCGGCCTCGGTCTTTTCGGACTCGGCGTGGTTGTATGTGTGCTTGACCTTGCAACAGTTGTTGAATGCGTTACAGGCTTCGGTCTCGGGGCTTCTTCCATGGCATTATTCGGAAGAGTAGGCGGCGGTATCTACACGAAGGCAGCTGACGTTGGTGCTGACCTTGTAGGTAAGGTTGAAGCAGGAATCCCTGAAGACGACCCTCGTAACCCTGCAGTTATCGCAGATAACGTAGGCGACAATGTAGGTGACGTTGCAGGTATGGGTTCCGACTTATTCGAATCTTATGCAGGTTCCATCATTTCTGCTATCACTCTTGCAGCAGTTGCTGTTGCAAACGCAGATGAAACTGCTGTATTTTCAACAACTACGGCAGCTGTATTCCCGTTAATCATTTCCGCTATCGGTATTCTTGCTTCCGTAATCGGTATCATGATCGTCAGAGGAAAAGATGGTGGAAACCCTGCATCTGCTTTAAATATGGGAACATACGTAAGCGGAATTATCGTTATCATCGCTACCGTTATCCTTTCCAAGACAATGCTCGGCGACTACACATATGCAATTGCTATCATTGCCGGCCTTGTTGTAGGTATTGCAATCGGTAAGATTACAGAAGTTTATACTTCCGGTGACTATAAATCAGTTCAGAAAATTGCTGACCAGTCTCAGACAGGTGCTGCAACTACAATCATCAGTGGTCTCGGAGTTGGAATGATGTCCACATTATGGCCAATCCTCTTAATCTGCGTTGGAGTATATGTTGCTTTCTCTGTTGCAGGTTTATACGGTATTGCACTTTCTGCAGTAGGTATGCTTTCCACTACAGGCATGACGGTTGCAGTTGACGCTTACGGTCCTGTTTCCGACAATGCCGGCGGTATCGCAGAAATGTCAGAGCTTCCTCACGAAGTAAGAGATATCACAGACAAGCTTGACTCCGTAGGTAACACAACCGCTGCGATCGGTAAAGGTTTTGCAATCGGTTCTGCTGCTCTTACAGCACTGGCTCTGTTTGCTTCCTATGCTGAAGTTACGAGTCTTACAACAATCGATTTGCTCAGCCCTATCGTAATCATCGGATTATTCATCGGTGCTATGCTTCCGTTCTTGTTCTCCGCTATGACTATGAATTCTGTAGGAAAAGCTGCTAATCAGATGATTGAAGAAGTTAGAAGACAGTTCAGATCCGATGCAGGAATCATGGCAGGAACTTCGAAGCCGGACTATGCTAACTGCGTAGATATTTCCACAAAGGCTGCTTTGAAAGAGATGGTTGTTCCAGGTATTATGGCTATCGTCTCTCCGCTTGCAGTTGGTCTCATCTTAGGACCTGCAGCACTCGGCGGAATGCTCGGCGGTGCACTCTCCTCAGGCGTGCTTCTTGCTATCATGATGGCAAACGCAGGTGGTGCTTGGGATAACGCTAAGAAATACATCGAAGAAGGTCACTTCGGCGGCAAGGGTTCCGAACCTCACAAAGCTGCAGTTGTAGGCGACACGGTAGGCGATCCGTTCAAGGATACTTCCGGTCCGTCCATCAACATCTTAATCAAGCTTATGACGATCGTTGCAGTTGTATTTGCACCGTTATTCGTATCCGTTGGCGGATTAATCTAATTCGATTGTTTAATTAAAACATGGATTCATTCAGGCTCCCGAAATCGGGAGCCTGTTTTGGAATAAAAACATAGCACACTCTTGATTATATCTGCCAAAGGTGTTAAACTATTAACAGAATATTTTCTGCAAAAAAGAAAGGAAAAAAGAGATGTATCACACAATTAAGTACGAAGTGAAAGACAGAGTAGCAACAGTTACCATTAATAGACCGGAGGCACTGAATGCACTTAACTCGACGGTTCTTGACGAACTTTTCGATGTATTCAATGTTATTGACAAGGAGGATGAGGTAAGATGTGTCATCGTAACAGGTGAAGGCAGATCATTCGTAGCGGGAGCTGACATTGCTGAGATGTCAACGCTTAATCCTGTAGAAGGCAAGAGATTCGCACAGAAAGGCCACAGAGTTATGAACTTCATTGAAAAGACTGAAAAGCCGGTAATCGCAGCAGTCAACGGATTTGCGCTTGGCGGCGGATGTGAACTTGCAATGGCATGCGATTTCCGAATTGCTTCCGCAAAGGCTGTATTCGGACAGCCGGAAGCAGGCCTTGGAATCACACCGGGATTTGGCGGAACACAGCGACTTTCGAAGATCGTAGGGCCGGGAAATGCGGCAATGCTTATTCTCACAGCTCAGAATATCAAGGCTGACGAAGCACTCAGAATGGGTCTTGTACAGAAGGTTGTGGAACCGGAAGAACTGCTGCCGACAGTAGAGACTCTTGCAAAGAAGATCGCTTCAAACGCACCGGTTGCTGTTATGGCTTGCAAGACACTCATTAACAAAGGATATCACCTTGACCTCTTCAGCGGATGTGCACTCGAAGCAGAAGGCTTCGGCGTATGCTTCGGCACAGAAGACCAGAAGGAAGGCATGAAGGCATTCC
>FR882012.1:29514-45871 GCA_000435615.1 Firmicutes bacterium CAG:238
ATTCCTGAACAAAACTACATACGAATATCAAGGTAAATAAGAAAGAGGCTGCCCGCAATTGATGCTGGCAGCCTTGTTTGTACAGTGCTTTATGCAAAGTGTTCTGCTTTCAGACGGTAAATCGTGTTCTTAACCGGCGGAAGTGCCAGTACAATCAGCGTGAGCACGCCTTCTCCGCCGATGTAAAAGATATTGTAAAGGAAACTGTACCAGACAGGGTTCATGCCCTCCGGTGCATATTCTCCGAAGAAGAGAAAACCGGAAAGGAAGGAACAGCAGAATCTGCCAAGTATTGCGACAAGATATCCGACATAGAGGCCATGCTTTTTATTGGAGAATAAGCCCGAAAGCCCAAGGCAGCCAAAAGCAAGTATGTAATCGAGAACCACCTGCATAGGGAAAAGGATAACCGGGTCAATGATCAGGTTTAAAAGCCCTAAAGCCACACCGGAAGCAAGGCCCCATTTAGGACCGCAGAAATAGCCCGCCAGTGTTGCAGCCAGCATGCTGAACATGGTAATGGAGCCGCCGTAAGGCATCGGAATGATTTTTATCATACCAAGCACGAAGGATAGTGCCATTAAAACGGCACAGAGTACAAGGCAGTAGATTGGGCGTCTGCCCATTTTGTTTGTTTCGATTTGTGACATAAAAAAACCTCCTCAAAAAATAATGGGAGGGGAACCGTTTCATATACGATGATGCTTCCCTACGCCGGCATTAACCGGGTCAGGTTATGAGGGTTTATCCGAAAGCGGGACATCCTGCATATTTCGGTAAATCTCAGCAAAAGCTCCCCTAGCAATAATGATATATTATAACTAAAATATATTTTTGTCAAGGGAATAATATCATAACTATTCATTGAATTTGTAAGAAAAAGGGAGTATAATATATTGTAAATTGAAAGAGAGAGAGGATATTGGGGAAAATGAATAATCATATTATTTTAGAACCGGCTTGGAAGATAAGAGAAATCGCACGAAATGCACTTAAAGGATATTGGAAGCCGATGTTTGTAGCTACACTGATATTTTATCTGCTGACAAACGGAGTGGGACAGGTGCTTTCTTATGTATTTAGTTATGATACAAGAGAAGTATATGTAAGCTTCGGACTCCCTAACGACAGCTATATTAATTACCCATCGGTTAACTATGGTGGAAGTATATATGATTTCCTTGTGGGCGGAGCATTTACGCTTGGATTTACGATGCTTCTGCTTACTTTCTTCAGAACAAAGAGGGTCGACTATTCGCTGAACTTTGAAGGATTCAGCTTTTTTGTCAAAGCGTTCCTGCTGCAGCTTCTCATAGGCATTAAAGTCTTTCTTTGGACGCTGCTGTTTATTGTTCCCGGAATTGTAGCCGGTTATAGATACAGTCAGGCATTTTATATTCTTGCTGACAACCCGGACTATTCGGTTACGCAGTGCGTAGAAGAAAGCAAACGCTTGATGATGGGCAACAAAGGAAGATTGTTTTACCTGGAACTTACCTTTATTGGCTGGGCACTGCTTGCATCCATTCCTACAGGATTGATCATTGCGCTCTTTCCGGATTCCGGATTCTTTGCAGTCATTGCTTCTCTGATTGCGGCACTTCCTGCGATTTTTGTGTACGAATATGTATATGTTTCGAAGGCAGCTTTCTATGAACTCCTTACCGAAAGACTTGTTGTTGTTTTCCCGAGTGCACCGACGGACAATACGGTTGAGACAACCTACACCGTGTACGAACAAGCACCGGGGCAGCCGCAGGAAACTCCGGAAGAGCCGACTGAGCCGACTGAACCGGCAGAGCCAACAGAGCCTGCTGACAAGAATGAATAACTATTGAGAACAAAATTACCTCTTTCGCATAATATAAAGCAGTTAGGTATATAACTTGCACAAAATTGTGTTGAAGGAGGTAATACTTTGTCCGTTGAAAGACATTATTTCCCCGGTAATAATACACCGCTGGGATTTTTTTCGTATTATAGGTATATTTTGGGACAGAGAGAAGCAAAGAAGATTATATGCATTAAGGGTGGTCCGGGCAGCGGCAAGTCAACCTTTATGAAAAAAATCGGTGCTCACTTCGCAGACCTGGGTGAGAATATCGATTATCTTCATTGCTCCGCAGACGAAAACTCCCTGGACGGGGTTGTTTTGACAGACAGAAGCATCGCGTTGATAGACGGAACGAGTCCTCACATGACAGACCCAATAACGCCGGGTGCGGTTGACCGCATTGTAAACCTTGGGGAGTTTTGGAACGAAGAAGGAATTAAAACAAATAAGGAAGAAATCATAGATTTAAACGAGGAATGCTCGGAGTGGTATAAGATTGCGTATAACTACTTAAACGCCGCCAAAAGCGTATTTCGGAGCCTGGAAGGGGTATATGACAAGGCAATTGAATACAGCGAAATATACAAAGCGGCCGCAGATATTGTAGACAGGGAATACAGCACATACGACATCTCCCTGAGACCGGGAAGAGAACGGAAACGATTTGCGAGTGCGATAACCGCAAACGGTGTGATTTCTTATCCGGAGACGCTTTTTCGGAACATGAAAAAAGTCTATATTATCAACGCACCGGTCGGATATGCCAACAGCAGCCTTATGACGATTATAAAAGAGGGGGCAATCTATCGCGGTTTCGATGTTGAATCGTTCTACTGCTCCGTCTGCCCGGAGGAAAAAATCGACCATCTTATCATTCCGGAACTCAAAATTGCTTTTACGACGGTGAACGAATATCACGACATCGAACCATGGGAAATTTTCACGGAAGAGGAAAGCAGCGGGGAGACCGTTTTCTTACTGCCGGAAATCTATCTTATTGACCTGGGTGACTATATGGATGCCGTCAGCATCGAAAAAAACGCGCCGCTTATCGAAAGCCTGGGCGAGGAATTTGATATTTTGCTCGAGAAAGCAATAAAATGCCTCGAGAATGCCAAAACAAGGCACTTGATGGTGGAAGACATGTATATTCCGAACATGAACTTTACCGAAGTGGGAAAAACCGCAGAGAATATTATCCGGGAACTGATGGAAAAATAGCAGTGATTGTGATATTATAGAAACAGATTGTATAAATAAAACAGGAGAATACTTATGAAAAAGTTAACTGATTTTTTGAATATGCTTGCGGAGTCGGAGCTTCGCGCCGGCGACAATTCCGACTCTGCCGATTTTGATATACCGATTAAGGATATTACCTACAATTCGCTGGAAGCGGGCGAGGGGACGCTTTTTATCTGCAAAGGTGCGGGGTTTAAGGAAGAATATCTGAAAGATGCCCTTGCAAAAGGTGCCGCTGCATTTGTATGCGAGATGGGTTCAAAGGTTCACGAGGCCTGCAAAGCGGATGCCGAACTTGCAGCAGTTCCATACATTGTTGTAAACAACATGCGAAGAGCCATTTCAAAGATTTCCGCCTTCTTTTTTGACCGGAGCTGGGACAAGATGAAATTGATTGGTGTTACGGGGACGAAAGGAAAGTCAACAACGACAAGCATGATTAAAGCAATCCTTGACATCCATTGCGGCAGGGAAATCGGTTTTTCTTCGGGCATCTATACCTATGACGGCTGCCACAAGGAGAAAGCATATAAGCTTACGACTCCCGAAACGATCGAACTTCACCGAATACTGGATAACTGCGTGAAAAACGGATGTGAATATCTGGCGATGGAGGTTTCTTCGCAGGCGCTGAAATACGATCGGACTCTCGACCTGAACTATGAAGCATGTGCGTTTACGAACATATCGAGAGACCATATCTCGGATGCCGAGCATAAGGACATGGAGGACTATTTCACTTCCAAGCTGAAAATCTTCACGCAGAGCCGCATCGGATGCGTAAATCTGGACATGGATCCTGTATATATGGAGAGGACGCTGGCATTCGCAGAGCAAAACTGTGAAAAAACGGTTACCTTCGGCATGGAGAAGGTGGGAGACAGAAAGCCGGATGTTTACGGCATTTCTGTGGACGAAAAACAGGGATGGCTTCTGCTGAAGGCTGAGCTTTTCGGCAAGACAGAGGAGTTTACGGTAAATATCGGCGGTGCGTATAATGCTTATAACGCGCTTGCTGCAATCGCGGTGACCGCATCGCTTGGCGTGCCGACGGAAATAATACGCGAAGGACTGGAAACGGTCAAGGTAATGGGCAGAATGGAAACCTATCGCCTTAAGGATTCCGTAGATGTTATCGTGGACTATGCGCATAATAAAATGAGTTATCAGGTGCTGTTTGATTATGTAAAGAAGCAGTATCCTGACCGCAAGGTCGGATTTGTGTTCGGCTGCGTCGGCGGCAAGGCATTCAACCGCAGAAAGGAAGCCGGAGAAATCGCCGAGAAATACGCGGATTTCGTGGTAATTACAGAGCTTGACCCGGGAATGGAAGATATTAATAAGATTTGTGGCGAAATTCTCAGCTATATTGACCATAAGGAAAAGGCGGAGATTATCACAGACCGTGATACTGCTGTCTATACGGCTCTTAAGAAGGCAGAAGGAATGGAAAACTGCGTGCTTGTGCTGGCAGGCGGCTCGGATGCGTATATGAAGCGCGGAAATAAGGTATATCCATCCGATACGGACGGAGAGCGCGTGCAGAAGTTTTTAAAGAAAATCGGCAAATAAATATTAAAAACACAATAGTTTTTATGGAATTTCAGCAAAAACTATTGAATTACAAGAAGTTTTTGGCTGGTGTGTTTTCAATCTTTCAATCACCGTCTGCATATCCGCAGGCAGCGGTGCTTCAAGGTGAAGTTCTTTGTCGCTGACTGGGTGTCTTAAAGTGAGCGAAAAAGCGTGCAGAGCCTGACGGACGATGAGGTCGGAAACGATTTCCTTACCGCCTTGACCGCATTCCGGATTGTAATCCTCGGCATAGCGAGGATCGCCGTGAATTCTGCGATATTCAAACGGGTCGCCGTGACAGTACAGGTGGTCGCCTAAAATCGGATAACCGATGTAGGAAAGGTGGACGCGAATCTGGTGCGTGCGGCCCGTTTCAAGTTCCAGCTCGACTAAGGAATAACCGCCGAAACGGTCAAGAACCTTGTAATGTGTAACGGACGGATAGCCGCCTTTTTCGACAGGCAGCACCCAGCGTTCCACTTCATTTTCATCGGGTCTGCCAAGCGGCAGATCAATCGTGCCGCTGTCCTCAGGCATTTCGCCAACCACAATCGCCTTATATTTCTTATGCAGGCCGCGTGCCTCGGCATTCATCTGTTTGGTGAGACTGTCCTGTGCGTGGCTGTTTTTTGCAACGATAAGAAGCCCGGATGTGTTCATATCCAGGCGGTTTACAAACCGTATTTTATAGCTCTTACCCTCATCAAGCATTTTTTTCATAAGACCGTTTGCAATCGTATGACAGGGCTTGCCTTTGGTCGGGTGGACGACAACGCCGGGCTGTTTGTTTATCACTAGGAGGTCATCATCCTCATAAACTGCCGAAATCGGAATGTCCTCAGGCGGAAAATCGCTCTTTTCTTCGGGAAGCAGGATGCTGATGACATCTCCTTCGACCGGTGCTATCCACCACTGCACATCGTCGCCGTTCAGTGACACAAGATGATTCTGCTTGAGTTTGGTCATGAGGCGAGAGGAAAATGTGAAATTGCTGCGGACAAGCTGCTTTACCGAAAGGTTTCTTTTCACATCTTCCGCGGTTACAATATATTTGAATTCTGACATAAGGTACCTTTTCTATAAGAATTTTGATTTCGCTTTTTCCCAGAAGTTGCTGTATTCAAAACGAATCAGGTTAACTTTTTTGCGGGAAAGGGAAAGTTCGATTTTGATAATGCGCTCGTAATCAACTGCATAGCCGTCCGCCACGATGCTGAGCGTTCTGTGATCGTCATCACACGGTATGATGGACAGTTTATCGTTGGCAGGAAGCAGCAGGCTCGAAGTAAACGAGCGGTAAGCGACCGTATTAATCGGTGCAATCGGTGCAACCTGAAGGAGATTCAGTCTCGGGTCGACGATGCCGCCTCCGAGCGAGTAATTGTATGCGGTGCTTCCGGCAGGCGTGGAAACGCAGATTCCGTCTCCGCTGAAACGCTCTATGAATGAGTCATTGATGGAGATATTCAGCTGAGCAGGGTAGGTCGGAACACCTTTGATTGCGATTTCGTTGAGAGCGATATGCCGGAAGATTCCGTCAGGAGTTTCCACCTTGGCACGAACCGTGCTGTAGGAAGCAACCGTGAACTTGCCCTGATTGTATTGAAATATGAAATCATCAATCTTCTCCGGAAGGACTTCCTGGAAAAATCCAAGATGTCCCGTGTTGATTCCAACAACCGGAATGGTAGGGAAGTTATATGTACGCAGGCAGCGGAGCAGAGTGCCGTCGCCGCCTATGCATATGATGAGTTCGGTGTCTTCAAGAATTTCATCAAAAGGCCTGAGCCCCGATTTTACGAGCTTTTCTCTGAGAAGCGTTTCAATCCGCTTGCTCATTTCGGTCTCGTTTGCGTGTATGAATACTTTTTTGCTTTCCATAATGCTCTCCGTGATTTACAAAAGGGTTTCAAGTTCTTCAACAAGTGATTGGAAGGTTTCCATTGCCGCACGAATCGGAGCCGGACTTGACATGTCAACACCTGCAATCTTGAGAAGTTCAACCGGATAGTCGGACGAACCACTCTTGAGAAATTCGATATAGTCTGTGCGGGCTTTTTCGCCTTCCGTAAGGATGCGTTTCGAAATCGCCGTGGCAGCGGAATATCCCGTTGCATACTGATAAACGTAAAAGCTTCTGTAAAAATGCGGGATCCTCGCCCATTCGTACTTGATGTATTCGTCTTCTGCGAGGGCAGGGCCGAAGTAATCTTTGTTGAGCTTATCGTAAACCTCGCAAAGCCATTCCGCGGTGAGAACTCCGCCATTTTCCACTTCTTTGTGCGTAAGCATCTCAAATTCGGCAAACATCGTTTGACGGAAAAGGGTGGTGCGGAATTCTTCAATATAGTAGTTAACAAGATATTTACGCATTTCCGGATCGGTTTCCTTCTGCAGAAGGTGCTGCATGAGGAGTGATTCGTTTACCGTGGAAGCAACTTCCGCCGTAAAAATCGAGTGGTCACCGTATGTGAAAGGCTGTGTTTTGCGTGTATAGAAGGAATGCATGGAGTGTCCCATCTCGTGAACAATCGTGAAAACATCCTTCAGCGTGTTCATGTAGTTGAGCAGAATGTACGGCTTGCTGTCATAAGAACCAAAACTGTAAGCACCGCTTGTCTTGCCCTGATTTTCGTAGACATCAATCCAGCCTTCCTTGGTTCCTTTCTCAACCTGCGTGAGATATTCGGAGCCGAGAGGGGAAAGTCCTTCCTGCATCATTGAAAGCGCCTCTTCATAAGGAATATCACTCTTCGGAAGTTTAACAAGAGGCACGTAAATATCGTACATCTTGAGTTCATCCACGCCGAGAACTTTCCTGCGAAGTTCCGTATAGCGGTGGAGCACCGGAAGATACTCGTGTACAACGGAGATTAAGTTGTCGTAAACATCTTCGGGAATGTTCCCTGAAGAAAGGGCAGCCTGACGAGCGGAAGCGTATTTGCGAATTCTTGCCGACACGACATCGTCTTTTACATTGTAGTTATAGGCTGTTGCAATCGTGTTAATCAAGGCCTTGTATGCCTCGTACATGTTGGAAAATGCAGATTTGCGGACTTCTCTGTCATGACTTTCCATAAAAGTAATGTAGTTGCCGTGTGTAAGGTTTACCGTATCGCCGTCTTCGTCAACTACTGTTCCGAAGGTCAAATCCGCATTGTTGAGCATCTTAAAGATGTCTCCGGATGCACCCGTTACTTCACTGAGCTGTGCGAGAATGTTTTCTTCTGCCGTGGAAAGCACATGCTCCTTTTCGCGGAGAGCATCTTCCAAGGCAAAACGATAGAGCTCAAGCTTCGGATTCTCTGCAATATACTTTTGTATGGTTTCAGGCTCGGCTTCAAGAAGTTCCGGAGCAAAGAACGAAAGCGAAGCAGAAATCTTTGCGATTGCACTGCCGCATTTATCGTCCATGGACTGATATTTCGTTACGCGGTTATCTTCATCTTTTTTCATTGCGGCATAAACAAAAGCATGTTCCAGCTTGCGGAAAATACGGTCTTTTGCTTCGAGAGCATCATAGAGTGTATGAGCCGACTCCGTGATTTTTCCCTTGAAACGGCTGAAATTCGACGCTTCCTGCATGCATTCCTCAAGGTCTTTTTCCCACAGGGATTCGTCGGGGTACATCGCCTCGATGTCCCATTTAAACTTTTGATCAATTTCACTGCGCTGCTGACATAATTTATCAGACATTTTTGTCCTCCTTATATAGCGAAAGAATTATTTTTGGTGTATAATACTATAATTAAATAGTATACCATAAAACGGAAAGGAATATAACCCTAAATGGACAACAGAGCAATAGGTTTTTTTGACTCGGGGCTGGGCGGCCTTACGTGCATTCCGAATCTTTTTTCACAGATACCGAACGAGCATGTGATTTACTTCGGGGATACCGCAAGAACGCCGTACGGATCGAAAGCCGTAAGCACGATCAAGCATTATGCCAATCAGATTGCTGATTTCTTATATACAAAAGATGTGAAAATGATGGTAATTGCCTGCAATACGATTACTGCGACCTGCCTTTACGATCTGCAGAAGCGTTTCCCGGATATTCCGATTGTCGGAATCATCAATCCGGCGGCTGGAAAGATTGCGAGAACATGTGATGAAAACAACCGAATCGGAGTTATCGCAACCAAGGTTACGATTGCCAGCGACGACTATAACCGCGAAATTAAGAAACTGAACCCGAACCTTCATGTTTTCAGCAAGGCGGCGCCTGCATTTGTTCCGTTGATCGAAGAAGGCATCATCGACAATGAAATCATGGATCTTACGATTAAGTATTATCTTGACGATTTTCTCAGCGAAAACAAAATCGACACGCTGGTTTTGGGCTGCACGCATTATCCGATTATCCGAAAAAACATCATGCGCCTTTATCCTTCGCTTAAGATTGTCAATCCGTCGTACGAAATTATCGCAAGAATCAAGCAGATTCTCGAAAACGAGGACCTTCTTGCGGAGGAGAATGATCGGGAGAATGTCTTCTATGCGAGCGACCTTTCGGAGAATTTCGTAAATATGATACAGAAAATATTGGAGACCGAGAAGTCGGATCTTATTTTGAAATTTAAAAATCTTGATTTATAAAGGAGATACATTTTGAACAAAAGAGAATTATATGCGCTTCTTGATATCGAAAGTCCGGAGGAATTTGAATATTTCGAAAATCTGGCGGATTATCTGGAATGCGAAGAGGAACTTGACTATACGGATGTTGCGGAGCTTTTTAACGGAGTGAATAAGGATGTGCTTGCACAGCTTTGCGACAATTATTTTGAGGAAATATCCGGATTCGTTCCGGGAAGCCAGACGGAGGTCTTTACCATATTCGAAAACATCAGAAGGGCTCTGGTGGGAATGTGCAGAAACTGCAGTGATGATGAGAATCTGGAAACAAAACTCATTGAAGAGCTTGAAAGATTCCGGCGCTGGTATTCCATCGACAGCGAGGCATATTGCACGAATCTTGGTACGATGCAAGAAACGAGGATGCCGCTGAGAGATGCGATTGTGACTTCCCGTGTTGAGGGCATTGACGGAAATACAAACAAATATGAATACGATTTTTCGGAGTGCATGAACTATCCACTCGATGAGTACATTGTATCCCTTGGGGATATGATTGCGATGGGCGAAGAGGAAGAAGAAACGGAAAACAGTACAGACGATTAGCGTTTTAGGCAGAACCTGCATATTATGATAAAAAATAGTATGGAGGTTTTTCTTATGGGAGAACAATTTGAAAGAAAACAAAAATGCTGCCCGCCGCCTTGCCCGCCACAGCATTCCTGTCCGCCGCCTTGCCCGCCGCCGGAGCCGTGCTGTCCGCAGTGTGACCCGTGCTGCCCGCCGCCAAAACCACCGTGTTCTTGCAATGACGGGAACAGCAGCGGAATCTGGCTGATCATTCTGATTGTGGTAATATACTTATTGTTCTGCAACAACGATAATAACGGAAACGGCGGTCTTTTCGGCGGCCTGTTCTAAGATGGTGATAATTTCGCGGTTTCCGCATAGATTGGTTACATGGATAAGAATAAATTCAGTACCAATTTCATACTTGCGACAGCCGTGTTTTTTGCTGCGGCGATGGTGATTTTTCCGGATATAACCGAATCCGGCTCCAAAACCGCGATTATCATATGGGCAAATTCCATCGTGCCGATTTTGCTGCCGTTTTTTATCTTTGCGGATTTCATAAAGCGGACGGGAAACCCCGAAATGCTGCCTAAGCGGGTGTATCCGTTTATTATCGCGTTTTTGTCGGGATACCCTGTCGGGGCAAAAGTTGTATCAGACCTTGTTTCAAGCGGCAGGCTGAACCGCGAAGAAGCGGAGGAAGTTCTAAGCTACAGCCTTGTCACGGGGCCCGCCTTCATTATCGGTACGATCGGAGCCTTTCTGGGAAGCTACAAGGCTGCGGGCGTGGCAGCCGCCGCACATTACATGGGTGCGGCAGTAAACGGACTGCTTTACAGGAACCCCAAAAACCACAAAAGAAAAGGGTATGACGATCAAACCGGCACGGAAGAAATGCGAAGCCGCAGCGCAAGTTCCGCAAGCCGGCAGGCCACTCCGCTTGAAAATTTCACGGCGGCAATTTCTGCGGGATTCAAGGCGATGGCAGTGATTCTTGCGTATTTAATCCTCTTCATGATTGCAATTGATCTTCTTGAGGCTGCCGGCCTTTTCGAAATGATAAACAACGAAACCGTTTCATCGGTTTTGAAAGGCTTGCTTGAGATGACCGCAGGCTCAAACATGATCAGCCTATGCAATATCAATCTGAGCCTTAAAACCGCACTCATATCTTTTATCGTTTCTTTCGGAGGTCTTTCGGTAGTGGGACAGTCTATCTCCATGACTTCAGGAAGCGGAATCCGTGCGGCATGCATTCTGAAAATCAAGCTGACGCATGGCCTTCTGGCCGGAATTATTTCTGTTATTCTTTCCCGGGCTGTGTTATAATAAAGAGAGCAAAACACGAATTTCAGCAGCAAAACACGGGAGGAAAAAATGAGAAGCGTCGGGATTATCGCCGAATACAATCCGTTTCATAACGGGCATCAATATCATTTGCAGCAAAGCCTCGAAATGTCGGGGGCAGAAATAAGCATCGCGGTAATTAGCGGCAATTTTACGCAGCGAGGTGAGCCTGCGCTTCTTGACAAATGGACACGTGCGGAAATTGCAGTCAGAAACGGTGTGAATCTGGTCGTTGAAATGCCGTTTCTCTTTGCATGCAACAACGCAGGATATTTCGCGCGCGGAGGTGTGGAGATTCTGGAGAATCTGGGCTGTGATTATATTTCTTTCGGAAGTGAGTCGGGAAATATCGCTCTTCTGCAGAAAATTTCCCGGGAAACAGAGGCACACCGCTCGGAAATGGAAGAGGCCGTTAAAGTGGGTGTAAAAAAAGGATTGCCTTATCCGAAGGCCCGCCACGAGGCAGTCACCGCACTGCTCGGGGAGGAAGCTTCGGAAGTTTTAAGCACGCCAAATAACCTTCTAGCATTGGAATACCTGCGATATATGAAATCCGCAAAGCCAATCACGGTTAAGCGGCAGGGGAGCGGATACCACGAACTGACCGCAAAGGACGATATGGCTTCTGCGACAGGAATTCGGAAGATGATCGTCGGCAGCGAAGATATTTCCCGTTTTGTTTCCGGCATTACCCGGGAAATACTCACGGAATTTTCAGGTCGCTTTGCGGATGAGGACAAGCTGTTTCCGCTGCTGCGTGAAAAAATTCTGCTCAGTTCAAATGAAGAATTAAATCAGATTTTCGGCGCGGAAGAGGGGCTCGGAAATAAAATGAAGGCAAATGTGCGCTATTGGAAGAACATGGACGAGCTGATTGAGAGCCTCAAATCCAAACGCTACACGAGAACGCGAATCACGCGGCTGCTTGTGATGACGCTGCTCGGGGTGCAGCGCGAGGATGTGAAAAACGCGCGCAGCTATATCCGTGTGCTGGCTTTTGACGAGAAAGGAAGTCAATATCTGAAAGAAATCAAGAAGTCGGAAAGCTGCAAGCTTCCGATTCTGACGAACATAAACAAGGAAGCGGAACTGTATCCTGAGATTAAAAAAACGCTGGAAAAAGACATTCTGGCGAGTGACCTGTATAATTTCGCCTGCGGGCGCGATCTTTACGAATACTCGGACTATGTGAAAATGCCGTTCCGCCGGGAAGCGTCAATGTGATTCCGGACCGAGCATCATTTACCTTTGATATCCGCTCCGCAAGTCAGGAGCTTTGCCGCAAGCTCGGTCTTTCCTACCAGATTATGACCAGCGGCGCGGGACACGATTCGCAGAATATGGCGCAGGTTTATCCGACCAATGTCATCTTCGTTCCAAGCGAGGACGGCGTGAGCCACGATGAGCGGGAGTTCACGAAGCCGGAGGATCTGCAGGCCGGGCTTACGATCCTGAGCGCGTACCTGAAGAAGCTGTGCTGGGAGTAAAAGCAAAAGAGAAGAGAAATAAGGGGAATATCATGATTTTTTAGAATACCCGAAGTGCTCTACTCTGTCATGAATGGTAGGATCACGCAAGATACTTTTATCGTTATTCCGGCAAAATCGCGCGGCGATATTTCCATGCATAATCAAAAAAGGGCGACCATGTGAGCCGCCCATCATGCCAGAATGATAGTTTCCAAGATGTTTTCGTTGCTACAGCACTTCAATTTCTGCCGCAGAAAGTCCGGTTGCTTCACTGATTTGTGCGATTGGCAGCCTAAGATGAGCAGGCAGTACGTGATTTGAGTATTGAAACATTTTTTACGTGCAAGAAAAGAGTGGGCTGTACGAATGCGGTTCTCTCACTGCAGATGAGGCCCGAAGGTTCATAAATAACTTGATTTCATCTTGGATTTCCTTGTATAATAAAGACAAGAAACACGCGGAAACCGGGGAGGTGTTTTACATGAATCAAGAGATCTATACGATAGATGAAATCCGTCAGATCGTTAAAAATCTTACGGTTAAATACGATATCGAGAACGTATATTTGTTCGGTTCATATGCTAGAGGAGACGCTACAGAAAAATCAGATATTGACATCCTGATAAAGGGAGGGAAATCTTTTAAAGGAGGGAATGTTTTTTCCTTAGGAGAAGAAATTCGCGGCAAAACGATGAAACCAGTTGATATCTTTGAAATGAAGGAATTAAATAAAGGTTCCGCATTCTATTCCCGCGTTCAAAGTGAAAGGGTGGTGCTCATATGAAACAATCGGACAAACAAAGGCTTGCCAAGATTATTGATTATGGAGATAAACTTGCGAAATATATTGAAACAGAACATATTGGACGAAACGAGTTATTGAATGATTATACGGCGCAATGGACGGTAACAACACCGCTATATAATATCGGAGAACATGTGTATCAATTATCAGATGAGTTAAAAGATTCAAATACAAAGATACCATGGTCGATGATTTCCGGAATGCGTCACAGATTAGTGCATGACTATGATGGAACAAACTGGTCTATTATCGTTGAAGTTATTTTTGATGATCTTCCGAAATTCATTTTAGATGTAAAGCGGATATATACGACTATGAAGTAGGCAAAGCTTCTTAATGGGCGATAAATACTAAAATTATGGAAGGAGAATGAGTGATGACAGATTTGAAAGATTTAGTAGAAAAGGTCAAAAATTTAGAAAAACTAACAGCTGAAGAGCAACCACAACAAATCAAACTTCTGCAAGAAATTGGGAAAGAATTGCTGACAGAGTATGTGATAAAGGTTGGCGATATCACAATTAAGCCACTTTGGGTCGAGGCATACTATTCTGATGCGAATACTGGTTTTGTTGACACTTCTGTTCATGGAGATGAATGTCAAAAGCAATATGACGTCCTCTATTTTCACCATAAAACGGATGATCCGCGCAGTGGAGTGGATATTTGCTTATCATGTGGAGATTATTATCTTTCCTATTTACTGAAGTACACTTTGGTCAACGGCGTATTCAAATCTCAAGCCCAATTGAGTAGCATGATTCCACAAGAATTACGAAATGCTAAGAATGTACTTGTAAAAGAATCAAATCCAACAGATGTGATTGTCTGTACTAGGAGAATCGGCATTAAATCCAGTGAATACAAGGACAAAGAACTGGCTATTGCGCGAGATATCAATCAACGCTTTGTTACAGAATCCGGTGAGAAGAAGTCTTTACCGCAAAAAATCGAGCTGTTAAAATCATACATTGATGCTCTTTATTCAGATGATGAAATTGCTACAGAAGAGCAAAAAAAGTCTATAAGTAATAAATTGGTTGGAGAATATTGGAAAAGCTTGTTCGAATAAATTTTCCAACATTAGATGCGAAGAAATAAGTTTGAATCATTTCAGTTTAAACATTTTTTTAATAGTATTTATCTTTCCATTTTTTGAATTTTATTATCGCAACAATGTTGCGGCATGAAACCATGGACGCACCGCCTCTATCTGTATAATGTGGCGGTGCGTCTCAAAATAAGGACTATCCAGCACCACGTTCGGACTATTTAGTGGTGCTGTTTTTTCTGTATTCTTCTATTTTTCTTATAATCCGCTGCTTATATTCTGCTGCCGGATCATCTGTTGGCAAGGCTTCCTCTTCTTGCAATTGATAACACTGTGAGGATGCTTCGTGCGTTACTGCTACATGGCTCTTTACGGTAGAACTGCGGATGCCCCGTATGTCAGAATAAAGCAGCGATTTCTTTTCGAGCAGCGCTTCGGTAACCTTATTCAGAAAAGTTTCATTTTGAGCAAGGATGCTTTTTGCTATATCATAGCAGCGTTCCAACTCGATCTGTATGGCTGTCTCACTGCGAAGCTGCAGGCTTTTGGATATGTCACAGGATGTATTGTTTTCAATATCAAGGAAGGAAAAACCCATTGTTCCTTTTTTTGCAATCGCATCGCGGATGGAACTGACTGCCTGCTCAATGTCAGTGCTGCAGCCATCGGCGGTTTGACCCGCATGCCGCATCTCAACTGCGGCTTTACCGCTCAACACGATGATTGTCTCCTCGTAGGCTGGAAGTGTTTTGCAGCGATGGACAAACCCGCCGCAGCGGTTTTCTTCGGAAGGAAGCAGGGAAACAAAACCGACGCTGCCGGGACAAAGTGTTTCAGCTACCACCAGATGACCGGCTTCGTGAAGCGCGACATATTTCATAACTTCATCCGAAACGCAGGGAATATCTTCATAAGTGTCGTATTGCTGCTTCAGCACAGCACTTACCATATCTTTCATCTGGATACAGCTTTGGCGGCAAAATGCGGCGCGGACAGCAGCCTCATTCAGGATTGTTTCCAGTTCGGCGCAGGACTGATATCGCATCATCATTGCTAAATCTTTGATGTTGACATCGTCAGAGAGTCGTTTTCCTTTTATATAGTGTGCAATGATCGCTTCTGCATCAGATGCCGTCGGGGCTTGAATGTGAAGCTTTCTGTCAAAGCGGCCGGAACGCCGCAGTGAAATCGGTAACTTTCGGATTTCATTGGCTGTAGCGATCAGAAATACATTTGATTCCTTGATATCGTCAATTCCAGCCTGTACTGCCGCGTATTCCGGCGTGTCACGGTATGAAGCATCCTCAGTAGAGAATTTATCCATATCATCGAGAAAAATGATCGCCGGGGCATCTGCCTTTGCCTTCGCAAAAGCTTCCATAATACTGCTGATAAAGGCATCGCCGCCTCGATCCCGGCGTATGGTAATTGCGTTCAGTCCGCTTTCTTCAATCAGACATTTTGCTAAAAGGGTTTTACCTAATCCCGGGTCTCCATATAGCAGCAAGCCATGCGGCAACCTTGCGCCCATTTCTTCATAGACTGTTCGGTTGCGGATCATGTCGCAGATCTGCTGCAGCTCTTGTTTGATGGATTTGTAACCGATAACTTTGTCGAATGTGTTCATGATTTTTTCTCCTTTTCATTTTGTGACAACAGTATAGCAGTCCTTATAATAAAACCTAAGTTTATAAAAAATATTTTAAAAGAAAGCCAGTATGTCTTCTCGCAGCCATTTCCTACAGAAATGTCTGAAAATTTTTTAATTTTTATAATAATAAGGTCTTATTTAAAAGTGTGTTATAGTGATGAAAAAAATGGAGGAAGACAATATGAAAGAACAAGAAAAAATCTTTGCACTTGCAGCAAACATACCGGTT
>FR882012.1:45890-52604 GCA_000435615.1 Firmicutes bacterium CAG:238
AAACATACCGGTTATGCTGCTTGGCGCGCCCGGCATCGGAAAAACAGCCGCGATAACAGAATTCTCTAAAAAAATGAAAGGGGACTTGGTTGACATCCGTTTGTCAGCCGAAACTCCGAGCAGCTTTGAAGGAAAAGATTATATTTCTCCGCAAAGCGGCGATTTAAAGAAAGCGAGAGCATGGTGGCTGCGGAGAATCGATGAAAATCAGTGTGCGGACATTCCGACCATACTTTTTTTCGATGAGTATACAAATGCGCCGGATGCTTTGCAGCAGCTGGCTTATGCACCATTCAACGAACGGAGGCTGCATGGTGTTTCCTTTGATTATCAATTAAAAAACGGACAACCGGGGCTGTTTGTTTTCGGCGCGGGTAATCGAGTTGAAGATGAAACGGGTGCGAGAGAAATGGTTTACGCGTCAAAGACAAGAGTATTTACTGTAGATTTTGAAATTACGGTAAAAGAATGGTTGGATTGGGCCGAGAATAACGATATTGATTCTAAAATTCAATCTTTTTTGTACGCGAATCCGGACGCGCTTCTTGAAAAGCCATCCACAGGAACAGCTTGCCCGCGTGAATGGGCGAACTTGTCCGTTGCTTTGAAAAAGGGAATTTCCTGCCGAGAGGCTGCGCATGGGACAATCAGAGGAGCACATGAAACAAAATTCTGCGCATTTTACGATCAGGCTGACTTATGCCCGACAATCGAACAGATTGTCAGCGGAGCGGCGAAAAAACCGGACAAGGTACATTTGGCCGCCTTTGCCGCAACTTTGGCGTTCGCGCTAAAAGAAGATACGGAGATAAAAAAACACTTTGCGGCTGTTTATGAATGGATTGCCGAACAAAGTCCGGAATGTGAAGTCATGTTTGCCAGATATGTGATTGACTTGCTTGGCAGCACTTTGCTTTCAGATAAAAATTGTATGCGTGTCTTGGGGCAGGCTGCGAAGAAAGCGGGGATTTACGCAAAATGAATTTTCATGCATTGATTTGGAAAGAGCCTTGGCTCACGCCTGTGGTTTTGAATATCAGACAGGTGTTCAAAACAACGAGGATTCCGTCCGTAGGGGTGTCACCGGATGGAAAAACGCTATATTATAATCCTGTTTTTTGGAAAAAGCTTAGCGCGAAAGAACAAATCGCTGTGCAAATTCATGAAATGCTGCACATTGTTTATCAGCATGCCGAACGAAGAAAAAATCGAGAACAAGCACGATGGAATCTTGCATGTGATATGGCAATCAATGAGCAGATTCGCATGGCGGAGTATCAGCTTCCGGAGGGGGCAATCGAAGGCGAGAACGATACAGCAGAAAATATCTATGAACGAATAAAAACGATATCTTTTTTAACCGAAGGTAAAAGTCAGAAGGATGCCTATATCAAAGCTATCTGTGCGGACATTGAAAAAAATGTCGAAGAGAATGTAATGGCAGGCGATTTACTTCCTTATAACGCAGATGGCACGCAATGCAGCCCGGAGAACGAAACTCTGAATGCGATAGAATTGAGCAAGCAGATGGCAGGGGCAGGGACTACAACTCTGTCAAAACTTTTTTCGCTGCAGAAAGGCAGAGCCGATTGGAAAAGTATATTGAGACATTTGGTGCAAAGTGTTGTCGGAACCGATATGGATTATCTGACCTATGAGTTTGATGAATTTGGCGTTTGCGAAGATGTTCTGCTCCGAAAACCATCCGCGAAAATTTGCGCTTTGGTTGATGAAAGCGGCAGCATTGATGACCACTTGTATGAGGAATTTTGCGGCGAACTGAGAAGCTTATCATTCCTTGCGGAAGTTTATGCGTCAGGTTTCACTTATCGCACAGAGCTGAAGCCGGTACCGGTCAAAAAGTATTGCCGCACGATGAGTGGCGGAACGGATGTACGTCCGGCCTATGAACAAGCATGTAAAAAAGATTATGATTGTATTATCGTGCTGACAGATGGTTATCTCGAATTTCCATCTCAAGAACCGATCGCGACAATTTGGGTAATGCCGGAGTCAAAAAGAAAAAAAATGGAGGTGTTAGTATGAAGAAACTTGGCAGTGTCGAAAAAGTAGAAGATTTTTTCCTGGCGGTTGCCGGGGGAGCTGATGTGAACGGAACATGGAGAGGCAGTCCGCTTGTTGAATATTTTTTTACCAGATCGATGCAGAAAATCGTCTTTTATCCGACAAAGCATCCGAGGGCAAAGGAGGATGCCGACGCGCAAAAGCTCGAAATTCTCCTTCTCTCCGGTGCGGATGTCAGTCCGCTTTTCACATCTTCATACGAATACTATGAATACGGCAATCTTGTCAGATTGATTACAAAACGCGCGGAATTGCTGAATATTATTTTGGCAAGCCCCCAAGCCCATGAAATCATCAAGACGGACGAAACACTCCTGCATGACCTTTTCCTTTTGAGAAGCAGCTTGCGAGAGGTCCTAAAAAAAATGGATGATATACAATAAATGTGATATGATAGAAAGGAGCATAATAATGGAAGTTTATTTATCTGACTGGTTTGATTACATGAGGAACGAAGTACCTGTATGTGCAAGAGTCATCGAGGGGATTCAGTGGGGCAAAGATGAGATTGTTTTCATCAAAAAAACTAGAGACACTTGGCTGCGTGATTTTATGCCGGTTAAAACCAAGAGCGGAAAGTATATCGCTTTTGCTTACAAACCAATCTATCTAGAAGGCTATCCGGATCTGTGTACAAACTTTCAAAAAAATATTGCGCCGCAGCTTGCAATTGGTGATATTACGTATTCAGAAATCAGGCTGGATGGCGGAAACATTATTTTTTCACCATCGAAAAATACTGCGATTATCAGTGACCGGATCTTTTTAGAAAACCCGAAATATGAAAAGTCGTCTTTAGTTCGACAACTTGAAAAACTTTTGGAAGCACGTGTGATCATAATACCATCGCTCCCGAGTGATTTTACCGGACATGCTGACGGAATGGTCCGGTTCGTCGATGAAACAAGGGTTATCGGAAACAGAACTAAATTCAAGAACGGACTGGAACAGCGAATTAAAAATATTCTGCAGCTGCATGGCCTTGATGTGATTGAATTTCCGTATTTTTCCCAAAAGCGTTTTGGAATTTTTAATGCAGTCGGATGCTATATGAATTTTTTGGAAACAGAAAAAAATCTGTATCTTCCGGTATTTCATCACAGCATGGATGACGAAGCAATCAACTTCGCAAAAAAACTTTATACGAAGAATGTGATTCCGATTGAAATCTGCCATATCGCAATAGATGGCGGAGGGCTGAACTGTATCAGCTGGACCAAATAGAAAAAGCAAAACAAAAGCAAAGCAAGTGAGGAAACAAAAGTGTTTTTTTATGAATATGAATATGAAAATGGATACAATTGGAAACGTGTTTACTATAATGTTCCTGATGCGGAAGAAGTCAAAGACAGCTTGCAAAGAATATCAACAATCTGCAGAGAAGAACTCAAAAACATGTATCTTGATCAGAGCATTCCCCAGTCGTATTTGAAATACGAATTGGATCAGATCAGAAGAAACAAATTGGCGGTTGAAATTGAAATTCTTTTTGAGAGTTTGGAGATAGGACGTGAAAAAGGCTATACAGAAGAACTGTACATACCTCCATTCAGCGGCACCCTAACCCTGTTTCTGCTCCGAAAGAAGCTTGGACTTCCGGCCATGAATCCGTTGCCGCCTCATTACAGATGCGACCTTGATGGATATGTGAAGTTCGATGAAAAGCAGACTGGCTATGGAATGAATCTACCGGATTGTAAATGCCCGCGGTGCGGAAAAATGTTAAAAAAAGATGGTTATGATCTGCTGAAATATCAAAATCCAATTTACGCAGAGCTTGAAATCCCACTTGCTCCATCGGTGCACAAAATTATTTGCTCAGCGATCGCAGAGAGATTCCGGCGCGTAAAACCGGAAAAGAGCATAGAGTATCGCCGAATCCTATATACAAGTTTTAGCAAAGCGGAAATTATCGGAAATCTGCGAAAAAGGATCGGACCGGTTCCGGATGAATATGAAGAACAAATACTCGAGAAAACATTGAAAACCATGGCAGAGGAGCTTACAGCATCGTTTGAAAAATTTCCGATGGAACCGCATATTTCAGATCTCGCTCCTGCCGGGATTGAAGAAATGAAAATCTGTGATTTTCAGACTTTGGTCCGGCTATACTGTCACATGCATGGAAATTTTGGGAAGCCCAAATGTGTTTCAAATTTAACAAATCCGTTATTCTTTGTCACGAAAGAAGAACTTGCTGACAAATTACTGTCTTATGGTGTTCCGAAACATGAAGTATTTAGGCTTGGGATGGAAGATACCTATATTGAAGCGGAGTGGGAACAAATATATGACACATACCAAATTCATCCGGAAATGCAAAAATTATGTAATAATTTGGTTCGTTTAGTTTCAACATTTGAGGGAATATGGTCGGCGCAGCTCCAATATCAGGAGGCATGGTATCAAATACATTATCCGAAAGAGTATGAAGAATGCAGTGCTCCGTTTCGGGAATCAACATGAAGGGGAATGAATGATAAAAGCTTTAAGAACCCTATAAGCTGCAAGAACTACGAGCTGTCTGCAGCAGTGTATTAGACGATCAGGAAGAGGTGCCGATAATGGCGATGATTCTTATGTTGTAATTCCGGAGGGAGTGGATGCCATCGGCGGCGGTGTTTTTTTAGGTTGCGAAAATCTAAGCGCTATTGAATTTCCCAAAAGTTTAAAAACCATTGGCGACCGAGCATTTTTTGGATGCGGTAATCTCATTCGTTTACTACAACAGACGATAAAAAACTTGATTTCATCTTGGATTTCCTTGTATAATAAAGACACTACTGCGGACGCATCCAAGATGAAAACATGTATCGGATTCAGTATTACCGAGACGATGATGAATAGCAAGAAAGGGGAATACCATGATTTTTTTAGAATACCCGAAGTGCTCTACCTGCCGCAAGGCTAAGGCATGGCTGGACGCGCATCAGATTAACTATACCGATCGGCATATCGTGGAGGACAACCCGTCTGCCGCGGAGCTTGCGGCATGGCATCATATGAGCAGACTGCCGCTTAAAAAATTTTTTAACACCAGCGGCATACTGTACAAAGAGATGAATCTCAAAGACAAGCTTCCGAATATGAATGAGGCAGAGCAGTACGACCTGTTGGCGTCAAACGGCATGCTGGTCAAGCGCCCGCTTCTCATCGATAGCGGGAAAGTTTTGGTCGGATTCAAGGAAACCGAGTGGGAGGCTGCACTGCATGTGTAAGGAACAGAACCGAAGCGTAGATATCGAAAATGAATTAGCAGCAAAGAGCCGGGCAACTACAAGATTCAGTCTGGATGTCGATGAAAAGACATAGACCCTGCTGCAATTTCCGGCAAATCGCTGAAGCATCATGGATGGAAACAAATATACAGAAAGAGCAGGAGGAAGGATTATGAAATTAGCTGAGGCATTACAGGAACGGGCGGATATCAACAGCCGCCTTGCGGAGCTTTATCCGCGGCTTTCGAATAACGCAATTGTGCAGGAGGGTGAAAAGCCTGCGGAGGATCCACAAAGCTTGATCGATGAAATCGAAAGCTGCACCGCGCGCCTTGCGGAACTGATCGCGCGCATCAATCTGACCAATTGCAGCATTTGCGTCGATGGCAAGACTCTGACAGAAATGATCGCCGAAAAAGACGCGCTGAACGCTAAGATCAATTTATATCGAAATTTGATTGGCGCGGCAAGCAATGTGGTGCATCGCGCGACCAGAACAGAAATCAAAATCAAGAGTACCGTCGATGTCGGCAAGCTGCAGAAACAAGCGGATGCTTACGCCAAAGAGCTGCGTCTTTTGGATAACCGGCTGCAGGAAGCAAACTGGCTGAACGAACTGTTATAGCGCGGACGATAAAAACCGTGTGACAGGCTTTGCGGCGGTTTTTGTCATGAAATAAAAGTTGGTAGCGCAGCGGAGCGAATGTGATCTCTGTGGCGGAGAATGCGTCCACAACACATAGTTGGGAGTGCCGTGGGCTGGATGGGGATGGTTTCGAATCCCTAAGAATGGTTATGCCTAAATTGTCATAAACGCACATCGCATCCTGTATCTTTACGACCAAACATTGACTGCTGCGCGAGGGAGCGGTAAGGGGAAATATCTTTTTGGAAAAGTGCAACTGTGAATAGTTGCACTTTTTCTGTGCCTGTGATATGATAACATTGCAGGAGGTTTTGACATGCACAACACGATGAAATATAAAACCTATGTCGGCTCTGTAGAGTTTTCGGAAGCGAAGGAATGTTTTTTCGGGAATGTTTTGGGAATCAGAAAGGACATATCATATGAAGGGGAAGATGTACGCAGTTTGATTCGTAACTTTCACGAAGCGGTAGACGACTACCTTGCGGACTGCAGTGAGGCGGGAACAGAGCCGGAGAAGGCGTATAAAGGGACTTTTAATGTCAGAGTTTCTGAGAACCTTCACCGGGAGGCCGCATTGTATGGCTTGAACAATAACATGAGTCTGAACAGTGTCGTGGAAAATGCGATGCAGAATATGGTTGAGAAGAATTTTTATCACCCAACGTCCATGGTGCGGGAAGACATTAAGGACTTTTATTATAAAGAACCGAAAAAGGATGTTGAAAAGGAAAGAATAAAAAAATACTTTGAGGATGAGAACCG
>FR882012.1:52637-63415 GCA_000435615.1 Firmicutes bacterium CAG:238
AATCCGAAGAGACTTGACTGTTACAGAGAAAGAAATACAGGAGCTATGCAGGCAGATGAAGCAGGTCGCAATTGCGAATGCTAAGACCGAAGCGCAGAAGGCTGCGGTAAAGGATTTGACGAAGAATCAGCTCCTCAGCTGGGGACTTCTTGCAGAAGATGAGGATGGCTGCATCCACCCGACAAACGGATATGTTTTTCTGCAGGGAAAAGACGAATTCCTTTCACAAATTCAATGCGGGATGTTTAAAGGGAAAAACAGGGCTGTCTTCGTTGATAAAAGGGAATATACCGGGCCGCTTTGGCAGCAGATTGAGGATACGTTTCAGTTCGCACTGCGAAATATCCACCTGGGTGCGAGGATTGAAGGAATCTACAGGCAGGACATCTACGAGCTGCCGCCGGACAGCATACGGGAACTGATTATCAATGCCGTAATGAACTGCAGCTTTCTCCAAAATTCTCATATACAGGTTGCGGTTTATGATGACCGACTGGAAATCACCTCGCCGGGAGGGCTGCTTCCGGGCATGACGATAGAACGAATGAAAGAAGGATATTCAAAGATTCGAAACCGTGCACTGGCGCATGCCTTTCTGTATATGAATATGATTGAGGCATGGGGAAGCGGAATTCCGAAGCTGATGGAGAGCATGCGCAAATACGGACTGGAGGAACCGGAGTTTATTGATATGGGAATCGGCTTGCGGATTAATCTTTATCGTAAGGATATCCATTCAACTTCGATGCCATTTCAAAGATAAACATTTCGACAAGGAGAAAAGATGCACAGAGATCCATTTAAAGACTATATAAAACAATCGGAACCGAGCATAAGAGAAAAAGGCTATGCTTGGCACACGGCTATCGGACTACAGTCTGTGGACGGCCTAAAACCGTCCAAATATCTGATTCACACTGCCATTAAAAATATCGAAGGCGAAATATCAATTGAGGATGCCCAAGAGTTATTAAACACTTACTATGAGCAGAGCTCCGGAAAGGACGGGCAGAACAGAACCGAGGAAGCGGATAAAGTTTCTCTGCGAATAGCTAAGTTATTATCAGAAAAAGCATTTTCTTTTACGCCGAATGAATATATTTCCATTCATAAGAAACTTTTTACAGGGATTTATAGGCATGCAGGAAGCCTGCGAGACTACAATATTACGAAAAAAGAATGGGTTCTTGACGGCGCAACTGTGTTATACGGGAGCGCATCCGAACTTCGGACAACTTTAGAATATGATTTTTCTGAAGAAAAGAAATTTGACTACAAAGGTCTCAGTATGGATGAGATAATTCGACACCTCGCAATTTTTGTCTCAAGATTATGGCAGATTCATGTTTTCGGGGAAGGCAATACAAGAACAACAGCGGTCTTTTTTATAAAATATCTGAAAACATTGGGATTTGATGTGACAAATGATATTTTTGCGGAAAACGCGTGGTACTTTAGAAATGCCCTTGTCAGAGCAAACTATAACGACTTAAAAAATGACATCCACGAAACAACAGAATATCTTGAACTTTTTCTTAAAAATCTTCTGCTTGATGAAAAAAATGAACTGCATAACCGAAGTATGCATGTCAGCAGCAAGCTTTATGTAAAGGAAGAAGTGAATATTTATGATGTAAAAGCGAATATTGAAACATCAAAAGCGAATATTCAGAAGAAATTATCGAATATTGACGATGAAATATTCGATAAGACAATAGCACATATTATGGCTTTATATGATAAATACGGAACAAGCGAAATGTTTAATCGCAAAGATGTTGAGACTGCAACAGGTCTGAAAGCAACAAGAGCGTATGAAATTGTAAAGCTTCTGCTGGATAATGGGATTATCAGACTTGTGAAAGGGCATGGCAAAGGAAAGTATAGTTTTAAATAACGAATGAAAGCATATTAAATAAAGAAGGATGCAGGATTGTTAAAACTTTATTTTACGAAAACCCCATTGAAATAGAGATTTCTAAGGTGTATAATTAATTGCTTGAATTTGTTAATTAATTTGTAAAATTTTAATATACGGAGGAAAAAAATGAAAGTTTTAGTAATTAACTGCGGCAGCTCTTCGTTAAAATATCAAGTTCTTGATATGACAAACGAAAATCTGCTTTGCAAAGGCTTAGTTGAAAGAATCGGCATGGACGGTTCCGTAATAGGTCACGAAAAGATCGGACAGGAAAAGATTAAGAACGAAGTTCCTATGAAGGATCACAAGGATGCAATCGCACAGGTTCTTGCTGCAATTCAGGATCCGGAACACGGCGTAATCAAGTCCATGGACGAACTCGGAGCTGTAGGACACAGAGTTGTTCATGCAGGCGAAAAGTATGCATCTTCTGTTTTAATCACCGAAGACGTTATCAAAGCTCTCGAAGAGTGCGTAGAACTCGCACCGCTTCACAACCCACCTAACCTTTTAGGCATCGCAGCCTGCAAGGAACTGATGCCGACAACTCCGATGGTAGGTGTTTTCGATACTGCATTCCACCAGACAATGCCGCCTGAAGCTTATATTTATGCACTTCCGTATGAATACTATACAAAATACGGAATCAGAAGATACGGCTTCCACGGAACTTCTCACAAATATGTAGCAGAAAAGGCTGCTCAGATGCTGAATGTAAACCTTGATGATTTGAAGATTATCACTTGCCACCTTGGAAACGGTGCTTCCGTATCCGCAATCAAGAGAGGCAAATGTATCGATACATCCATGGGATTCACACCGCTTGAAGGTCTCGTAATGGGAACAAGATCCGGAGACATTGACCCGGCTATCGTTACATATATCAGAGAAAAAGAAGGTCTTCCGCAGGGTAAAGCAAACGAAATCCTGAACAAGAAATCCGGCGTACTCGGCATTTCCGGCGTATCCAGTGATTTCAGAGACCTTGAAGAAGCCGTTGCTGAAGGAAACGAAAGAGCAGCTCTTGCACTCAAAGTATTCGCACACAAAGTTAAGTTCTATATCGGAGCTTACATTGCAGAAATGAACGGCGTAGATGCAATCGTATTCACAGCAGGTGTTGGTGAAAATGACGTTACAATGAGAGAACTCATCTGTAACGAAATGGGCAACCTCGGAATCAAGCTTGACCTTGTTAAGAATAAGGTAAGAGGTAAGGAAACTGTAATCTCCATGGATGATTCCAGAGTTAAGATTCTTCTTATCCCTACAAACGAAGAGCTTATGATTGCAAGAGATACTTATAATATCGTAAGAGGCCTCAGATAATCAAAAATATTTGTCAAAACCATCTATTTTTAAGAGATATAGTGAAATTAGTTGTTGACAAATGATGTAATTTCAGTATATACTCTAATAGTTGACGATTATTGAGATTAATATAAAGAGAATACTCACGAGGGAGGTGTTACGATATGGCAGTACCTAAACGAAGAACTTCTAAAGCTAGAAGAGATAAAAGAAGATCACCGAATATGAAGAAGACAGCACCTGGATTAGCAATTTGTCCACAGTGTCACGAACCGAAACTTCCACATAGAGTTTGCCCGAACTGCAACTACTATGACGGAAAAGAAGTTGTAGCAACTGAAGCGTAATTTCATAACGGAATGACTTTAACGGCAGACTTAATAGTCTGCCGTTTTGTAATGAAATCATTTATAATATTCCGTAATTGCGCAGCTCGTCATATAATGCAAATTGGGTTTTACTGCTTGGCGGACAGAGCGGGAGTCTGTATTCCAGACCGCATTTTCCCATCATGCTCAGAGCCGCTTTTATCGGGATTGGGTTTACCTCACTGAAAATCACATCAATCAAAGGTTTGAGAGCAACCTGTTCGAGGCCCGCATCTGCAACCTTTCCATCAAGAAAATCATGTATCATCAGACTGTAGCGCGCAGGGATAATATTGGAAACCGTTGAAATACAGCCCATGCCGCCGAGCGACAGGATGGGCACGGTTTGGTCGTCATTTCCGGAGTAAATGTTGAAATTATCACCGATATGCATTGCCATTTTACATATCTGCGAAATGTTTCCGGAAGCCTCCTTCAATCCGATTATGTTCGGGTGTTCCTTCAATATGTCCACGGCTGCAGATGTCATATTTACACCCGTTCTGGAAGGAACGGAGTACATGATGATAGGCGTTGTTACGGCGTTTGCAATTTTTTCAAAGTGAGAAATTAAGCCGTTTTCGGTACATTTGTTGTAGTATGGGGTAATGATGAGAAGTCCGTCCGCACCGAGTGCTTCGACCTCCTTTGTAAGTTCAAGGGTGCTTTCTGTGCAGTTTCCGCCGGTGCCTGCGATGACAGGGACGCGTCCGGCCGTCAAATCTATGGTGAATTTCGTAAGTTCAAGTTTTTCTTTTTTGGAGAGAGTGGAAGCCTCTCCTGTGGTTCCGCAGACCACAAGGGCGTCGATTCCCTGCGAAATCTGCCATTCTATAAGTTTTCCCATGGAAACATAGTCGATTTTGCCGTCTTTAAACGGAGTTATCAGGGCGGTTGCCGCACCTTTAAACAATGTCAAAAAAATCACCTCCGTTTTTTAAAAAAATTCGTTAAATTATTATATGAAGCATACGCTATTTTGTTGAAATACATGCGAAAAGGTGGTACAATAAATTGTCATAGAATATTATGGATAAGAGTATCAAAATATTAGAAATATAAGGATAGAGAGGGTAGAAAAATGAGTGAAAAATTAAGAGTGGGAATACTTGGAGCAACAGGCATGGTCGGACAGCGGTTTATCGCACTTTTGGAAAATCACCCATGGTTTGAGGTTGTGACATTGGCGGCAAGCGGAAGAAGCGCGGGGCTTCCTTATGAAAAAGCCGTAGAAGGCAGATGGAAGATGGATACGCCGATGCCGGAAGCTGTAAAGAATATTACCGTAATGAATGTAAATGAGGTCGAAAAGGTTGCAGAAACCGTAGACTTCGTATTCAGTGCCGTTGACATGAGCAAGGATGAAATAAAGGCAATCGAAGAAGCTTATGCCAAAACCGAAACTCCGGTTGTTTCCAACAACAGTGCGCATCGCTGGACGCCGGATGTTCCGATGGTAATTCCGGAAATTAACCCGCAGCATTTCGAGGTAATCGAACATCAGAAAAAACGCCTGGGCACGAAGCGCGGCTTCATTGCAGTTAAGCCGAACTGCTCGATTCAGAGCTATGTGCCGGCTTTGGACGCATGGAAAGAATTCGAGCCGTACGAATGTGTCATCACGACTTATCAGGCAATTTCAGGAGCAGGCAAGGACTTCAAGTCATGGCCGGAAATGGTGGAAAATATTATTCCTTACATCGGCGGAGAAGAAGAAAAGAGCGAACAGGAACCGTTGAAAATCTGGGGTCACATTGAGAACGGCGAAATCGTCAAAGCGAAGGAGCCGAAGATTACCTGCCAGTGCGTCAGAGTTCCGGTACTTAACGGACATACCGCCGCAGGCTTCGTAAAATTCAGAAAGAAACCGACGAAAGAGCAGCTGATTGAAAAGCTGAATGCACAGAAAGGTTTCCCACAGGAGGAAAAACTTCCGATGGCACCGGAACAGTTTATCAAGTACTTCGAAGAGGATGATCACCCGCAGGTAAAGGCGGATGTGGGCAGAGATAAGGGCATGGGAATTTCCATCGGCAGACTCAGAGAAGACAGCATCTACGATTTTAAATTTATCGGACTGTCACATAACACTGTAAGAGGAGCTGCAGGCGGCGCAATTCTTTGCGCGGAAACGCTGAAGGCAAAAGGCTGCATCACCAAAAAATAAAAGAAAAGGAAAGTAAGAAAGCATGACATATTTTGAAGCGACCGTTTTAGGTCTTGTTCAGGGACTTGCGGAGTTCCTGCCGATAAGCAGCTCGGGGCATCTTGCCCTGCTGCAGAACTGGTTCGGAATTGATGAGACAAAGGTTTTGTTATTCACGGTGCTGCTGCATGTGGGAACCTTGATTTCCGTTTTCATCATGTATTGGAAGGATATTTGGGAACTCATTGTGGAACTTGTGCTTACAATCAAGGATCTCTGCACGGGCAAGGGCCTGCGGGTGGAGGAACGTCCGGTAAGGAAACTCGGAGTTATGATTATCGTTGCAACAATCCCTACGGCAATTATCGGATTTTTGTTTAACGACTTCTTCGATTCGCTTTACACATCCGTAATTCCAATCGGCGTCGGACTGATTATTACGGGATTCCTGCTTGTTTTTGCAGAAAAAAAAGGCGAGTCTGACAGAGGAATCAAGCAAATGAATTTGAAAAATGCGATTTTCATCGGAACCGTGCAGGGAATTGCGATTTGTCCGGGAATATCAAGATCGGGTTCCACGCTGTTTGGAAGCCTTATCTGCGATTTGGACAGAAAATTTGCGGTTAAGTTTGTATTCCTCATTTCGATTCCGTCCATACTCGGATCAGCAATCTTAGAAGCACCTGCTGCCATCGAAGCGGGGGTATCCTTATCTCAGCTCGGACCGGTGCTTTGGGGAATGGCAGTTGCGGCAGCTGCCGGGATCTTTGCAATTAAGTCCATGATAAAAATTGTTTCAGACAAAAAGCTGAGCTGGTTTTCATACTATGTTTGGATTTTGGGATTGGTTGTTGTTATTTACGGAATTGTTGCTTAGGCAGGATACACACTTTAGATAAAACAATAAAGAGGTATATGATGGCAGAAACGAAGAGAGGACCGGGAAGACCTCCTGGATCAAAAAATAAAAATAAGACATCGAAAACCAATACTTCCAAGGCAAAAGAAAAGGCACAGGAAATTCAGGCAAAGAAAAAGGCCGATAAGAGAGTCATTGATGAGATATGGGCGATTATTGCCATTGCAATAGGCGCTTTTCTTGCTGTGGCCACATTCACACAGGGAGCCGGCAAGGTTGGGGAAGCGATAGGGCTTGCACTCAAGGGTGTGTTCGGGCTTATGGGATATGTGCTTCCGTTTTATCTCATTATTTTCGGTGTGCTGCTTTTTGCAAGAAAAACCAGCCACTTTTCCATACAGACCATTATCTATCTGTTCGTAATTTTGCTCATGCTTGCAACGATGAATTCCATAAGATTTGTAGATCAGGATAAACTTGAGCTTTCATGGCAGATTATGCAGGGGTTCTATGCGAGTGGTGTGAAGCTGACCAGCGGCGGATTCCTCGGAATGATTCTTGCGACCTTGCTTGTCAAAGGATTCGGCGCGGCAGGATGTTGGATTTTCACCCTTGTGCTGACATTTATCTGCCTGCTGCTTCTGATTAACACGCCTGTTTCAAGATTCTTTGAGAAGATTTCGGATAAAGTGGAAGAAAGAAAGCTAATCAAGGAACATGCACACCTGGATATTGCCTCTGAAGATGAACAGGGGATTCAGGTGGCTATGAGGCCTGACATTGTCATCAAACAGACAAATCCGGAGCCTGTGACTACAGCACCGGCACCGCCGCAGCAAAGGATGATACCGGTATCCGTGCCGGCTCAGCCAAAGGCAATTCCGGAGCAGACGAAGTTACATAATGAAAAAAAATCAAACCGCTTACTTGAATATATGAACGATGATGCACTTTTCGGAAGGAGCAAAAGCGGTACTTTCGGTTTGGAAGAAGGAAGAAAAACCGAAAGCGGCTTCGGGCTTGAACCCGCATCGCCGGCCGCAGCGACACCGGCTGCTTCGACCGGAAGTATGGGATTAAATACCACTCCGGCAGCTGAGCCGGTTCAGAAGATTTCCAACAAAGAGGCGAAGGAAGCAATGCTTTCGTCCGCGGAAATCAACAAGTCGCAGACTCCTGAAAAATACAAGAAACCGCCAATAAGCCTTTTGGAAAAGCCAACCGCAAGCGGCAGAACGCCGACGGGACTTTTGCAGGAAAAGGCTCTGAAGCTCGAAGAAACGCTCCGGAATTTCCATGTGGATGCCAGAGTGTTGCAGGTGACTCAGGGACCGACGGTAACAAGATACGAGATTCAGCCGGCGGTAGGCGTCAAGGTCAGCAGCATCGTAAGACTTGCAGATGATATTGCACTTAATCTCGAAGCAAAATCCATTCGTATTGAAGCCCCGATACCGGGAAAAGCTGCGGTCGGAATTGAAGTCGAGAATGAATCCGTTACAATGGTAAGACTGCGCGAAATCATTGACTCGGATGCATTTAAGCGCAGCAAGTCAAAGATTACATTCGCAGTCGGAAAAGACATAAGCGGGGACGCAATTGTCGCCGATTTAAAGGCAATGCCGCATCTTCTCATCGCAGGTTCGACCGGCTCCGGAAAATCGGTGTGCATAAACAGCATTATCACGAGCTTTATCTATAAGGCAAATCCGGATGAGGTAAAACTGATTCTCATAGACCCGAAAGTTGTGGAACTCGGAAATTACAACGGAATTCCGCACCTTATGATTCCGGTTGTAACCGACCCGTCCAAGGCTGCTGCCGCGCTTAACTGGGCTGTGGCTGAAATGACGGACAGATACAAAAAGTTTGCAGAAGAGGGTGTAAGAGACCTTGAATCCTACAACGAGTTTGTGATTGCCAATGACGAAAAAGACAGGGTAATGCCTCAGGTCGTTATCATTATTGACGAGCTTGCCGATTTAATGATGGCTGCTCCGTCCCAAATCGAAGAATCAATCTGCCGTCTGGCACAAATGGCGCGTGCTGCGGGAATGCATTTAATCGTTGCAACGCAGAGACCGTCCGTTGACGTAATAACGGGAGTAATCAAGGCAAACATTCCTTCAAGAATTGCTTTTGCGGTTTCCTCACAGGTTGACTCAAGAACAATCCTTGATATGCAGGGTGCCGAAAAGCTTGTCGGAAAGGGAGACATGCTCTTTAACCCTATGGGAATGGGCAAGCCGATAAGAGTTCAAGGCACATTTGTTTCCGATGCCGAAGTGCACAAGGTGATCGAATTTGTCAAGGGGCAGGTTGACAAAACAGAGTATAACGAAGATGTTTTGAGCAAAATAGAGCGAAGCAATGTTCAGGAAGGTGCCGATGACACGGATGAACACCTTCCGGATGCGATTGACCTTGTGGTAAACAGTGGTCAGGCTTCTGTTTCCATGTTACAAAGACGCTTCCGAATCGGCTATAACAGAGCTGCCAGAATCGTAGATATGATGGAAGCAAGGGGCATCATAGGACCTCAGGACGGAAGCCGTCCGAGACAGGTTCTGATGACGCAGGAGGAACTTGCACAGCTTGAAAATGATATAAATTCAGATACAGAGGATAAGTAAAATATGAAAGTATTTATTGATACACTCGGGTGCCCGAAGAACTTTAACGATACGCAGACCGCAAAGGGATTTCTTGAGGGAGCCGGATATGAAACGGTTCAAGACCCGGAGAATGCGGATGCGATTATAATTAACACATGCGGCTTTATCAACGACGCAAAGAAAGAATCCATCGAACGCATTTTTGACTATTGTGCATATAAAGAAGCGGGCAAAAAGATAATTGTTTCGGGCTGCCTTTCGCAGAGATACGGAAACGAATTATTTGAAGAAATGCCGGAAGTTGATTGCTTCCTAGGTGTAAACGAATATGAAAGACTCCCGGAAATATTGAAAACACTGGACAGCCGTTCAAAACACATTACAAATTCGTATGCGGATGTTTTGCCGAGAATGTGCAGGAAGCTTGACGATAATTGTTTTTCGTCAACCGTAAAAATAGCCGAAGGATGCAATAACCGATGTGCATATTGCGTAATTCCTTCGATCCGCGGAGGATACAGAAGCAAAACTATCGAAGATATTTTGGAGGAAACCAAACAGCTTGCGGCAGCAGGCTGCAAGGAACTGATTCTCATTGCACAGGATGTTACTAATTACGGCGTCGATCTGTACGGAGAATATATGCTTCCGGAACTTCTCAAAAAACTGTGCCGAATTGACGGCATTGAATGGATTCGACTTATGTATTGCTACGAAGACCGGATAACGGATGAACTGATCGAAGTCATGGCAGAAGAACCGAAGATCTGTAAATACATTGATATACCAATTCAGCATTCGTCGGATGATGTGCTGAAAGCGATGCTGCGAAGATCCACAGAAGAGTCAATCCGAAATACGATTGCAAGGCTTAAGGCACGAATTCCGGATATTCACATCCGAACGACGCTTATCGTCGGATTTCCGGGTGAAACCGACGAGGATTACGAGAAACTTCTTGAATTTGTCGAAGAAATGCGTTTTGCACGGTTAGGCGTGTTTGCGTATTCGCAGGAAGAAAACACCGTTGCCGGAGAGATGCAGGATCAGGTTGACGAGGAAATAAAAGAGGAACGGCTGACCGGCATTATGCGCGCACAGCTTGAAATTTCACTTGAATCGAACAAAGAAAAAATCGGAAAAACCTTTAAAGTTCTTGTTGAAGAGCGCGATGAAGACGGAAGTTACATCGGAAGAACAGAGTTTGATGCTCCCGAAATTGACAATTCCGTTTTATTCACTTCACATAGGCAGCTCAATGCAGGGGATTTCGTAGATGTCCTTATAGAGGATGCATTTGACTATGATTTAGTTGGTACGGAGGTATAACAGTATGAATTTACCTAACAAATTGACAGTTGCAAGAGTGATTGCGGTGCCTTTTTTCATCGCATTCTACATGCTTGGATATCACATTGCGGCTTTTGTGATTTTTATCGCTGCGTCACTTACGGATATGCTTGACGGCAAAATCGCCAGAAAGTATAATCTTGTAACCAATTTCGGAAAAATCATGGATCCGCTTGCGGATAAGATACTTGTTTACTCGGCATTCTGC
>FR882012.1:63436-76732 GCA_000435615.1 Firmicutes bacterium CAG:238
GGCATTCTGCCTTTTGATTCCGGACTATGTACCGGGCTGGATGCTCATCATCATTTTGGCAAGAGAATTCACTGTTGCGGGAATGCGTACGGTGGCCGCGTCCGAAGGAATTGTAATCGCTGCGGGCATGAGCGGAAAAATCAAAACCGTTCTTCAGATGATTGCGGTGCCGATGCTTTTGCTTCTGCCGGCACTTTCGGGTATCAGCGCGCACATGATCTATACCGTTTATTATTATGTAACGTATGCGTTCCTTTGGGCGAGCCTTGTAATGACTGTATACTCCGGTGCCGAATATGTGATTAAGAACAAAGAGGTGTTCAGACAGTAATGAAAACAGCAATTTTGACAGTGGGAACCGAAATTTTATTCGGGCAGGTTGTAAATACAAATGCGGCTTTTCTTTCGCAGCAGCTTCAGGACATTGGTTATGATGTCATGTATCACTATACCGTGGGAGACAATCCGCAGAGGCTGAAAGAGTTGATTGCTTTGGCATACAGAGACTGTGATTTGATTATTACGACAGGGGGACTTGGACCTACTCAGGATGATTTGACAAAGGAAATCATTTCGGAGTATTTCGAGGAAGAACTTGTATGTCACAAAGATGTGTTGTGCTGGCTGAAAACGACTTTCAGCCGTGCAGGGTACAATTGGACCGAAAACAACACGAAGCAGTCGTATTTTCCTAAGCATGCCGAAATCCTTGACAATCTCGGGGGGACGGCGCCGGGATTCCTGCTCGAAAAAAACGGCAAGATGATTGCAGCCCTTCCGGGACCGCCGAGAGAAATGACGCTCATGTGGGAAGAGCAGCTGAAACCGCGTCTTGTTGCCAAGCAGGACAGCGTAATCTATTACAGAATCGTGCGGACATTTGCACTGGGGGAATCAACCATGGAGACAAAGCTTCTGCCGCTGATAGACGGCCAGACAGACCCTACGATTGCAACCTACGCAAAGGAAGGCGAGTGTTCTCTCCGCATAACATCAAAAAGAAAAACGCTCGAGGAAGCAAAAGCGGCAGTTGAGGAAATGCTTTCCAAAGTGAAGGAGAGTATCGGCGATTATATTTACAGTACAAATGATGAAGAACTTATCGACGTTGTCGGCAAAATCCTCCTTGCGAAAGGAATCACGATTTCCTGCTGTGAGTCCTGCACAGGGGGGCTCCTTGCAAAGTCACTTACGGACATTCCGGGAATATCGAAAGTGTTTGACCGGGGAATCGCAACCTATTCATGGAATGCAAAAATGGAGGAGCTGGGTGTAAAGCGCGAGACTTTGGAGAAATACACGGCTGAAAGTCCTGAAGTTGCAAGGGAGATGGCAGAAGGACTGCGGGAAAAGACGGGTTCTGAACTTTGCATTTCGATAACCGGGATTGCAGGTCCTGACGACATCGATGAGGCAAGGCCTGCAGGACTTGCATACATCGGCATTTGTTATGAGGGAAAAACCGATGTGGTGAAGACAAAACACCGCAATGTTTCACGAAAATACAACCGAAATTATATGCTTCTTGTAATGCTTAACGAAATTTACAAGCGCATTAAACACAAAAGAATTACGCCGGAAATTGTAAATGAAATTTATAAGGAATATGAAACGCCGGAACATGTCAGAAGACATTGTGCAGCTGTAGCAGACTGCGGAGTCAGAATCGCGAAAGCTCTCAATGCACACGGATTTCATCTTGACCTCGCTCTCATAAACGGTGCGGGACTTGCTCACGACGCAGCAAGAACCATGGAAAGACATTGGGATGTTATGGCCGAAAGGCTTAACGAAATGGGATATTACGACGAGGCTGCCATTGTGAAGATGCATATGAATCCGGGTGAATATAATCCGGTGGATACGATTACGGAGTCGGATATCATATGTCTGGGAGACCGTCTTGTGAAAGAAGACACTTATGTCGGAATTGACAAACGTTTCGATTACATCATTGAAAAAGCAAGGAAACACGGCATCCTCGATTTTGATACAATCATGGAGAACAAAGCGAAGATGCAGCATCTGCTTGACGAGATAGAAGATGTAATTGGCTGCAGTATTGACGATTTGTTCAAATAAAAAGCAGGGTATGGCGCATTTTGCTTGACAGCGGGCAGAATGCGTTATATTATGTAAATAAATACCATATAAATTTTAAAAAAGTACTTGACCTGAAGAACAAAATAGTATAAGATAAGAACAAGAAGAACAGATGTTCTATTTTCGGAGGGACAGAAAATGAGTGTAAACAACACAATGAGCGAGAAAGATAAAGCTTTAGAAGCCGCAATGGCGCAGATACAGAAACAGTTCGGCAAGGGTTCGATTATGAAACTCGGTGACGATACCGCACACATGAACATCGGTGCAATTTCAACCGGATCGATAAGCCTTGATATTGCAACCGGAATCGGCGGCGTACCGAAGGGAAGAATTGTTGAGATTTTCGGACCGGAATCTTCCGGTAAAACGACCCTTACATTACATATTATAGCAGAAACGCAGAAGGCGGGCGGCAAGGCCGCATTTATCGATGCAGAACATGCACTTGACCCCGTATATGCGAAGAACCTTGGCGTTGATGTCGGTGAACTCATCGTTTCGCAGCCGGATACCGGTGAACAGGCTCTCGAAATCTGTGATATGCTCGTACGAAGCGGTGCACTTGACGTTGTCGTAATCGACTCCGTGGCTGCACTTGTGCCTAAGGCGGAAATTCAAGGTGAAATGGGTGATTCCCATGTGGGTTTACAGGCAAGACTGATGTCTCAGGCATTGAGAAAGATTACGGGTACGGTCAACAAGTCCAACACTTGTGTTATATTTATCAACCAGCTCAGAGAGAAAGTCGGCGTCATGTTCGGCAATCCTGAAGTTACGACTGGCGGAAGAGCACTTAAGTTCTATTCTTCCATGCGTCTTGACGTAAGAAGAATCGAGAGCATCAAGGCAGGCGACGGAGTCATCGGCAACCGAACCAGAGTTAAGGTGGTAAAGAACAAGGTTGCGCCTCCATTCAAACAGGCTGAATTTGATATTATGTACGGAGAAGGAATCTCCAAGGCCGGAGATATTCTCGACTGTGCGGTTGATGCCAAACTTATCGAGAAAGCAGGCTCCTGGTACAGCTTTGAAGGCAATCGAATCGGACAGGGAAGAGAGAATGTTAAAGTATATCTCAAAGAACACCCTGAGATTATGGATAAGCTCGAAGGACAGCTTCTTGATCAGATTAAGAATGACGGCAAACAGGAGAAAGAGCCGGAAATTCCGGAAGAAGACATTTCCGCAATCATGGATTTGTTTGTTGATGAAGACGGCGTTGTGATAGAGGAGTAATTTACAGTTTATAATGAACAAAAACATTGAAAAGTCAAGCTTTTTTTCAAAAAAGCTTGACTTTTAGCCATTTAGGTGATATTATAACTGAGTTGAGCCGCGCAGACCGGGTAAGTAAGTTCCGGATTTGGTTTGGACACCCGCAATGGCGAGACTGGATAGAGGAGGATAAATATTAATGTACGCAGTAATTGAAACTGGTGGAAAACAGTACAGAGTACAGGAAGGCGACGTTATCACTGTTGAGAAATTAAACGTTGAAGCAGGTCAGGCGGTTACTTTCGATAAGGTACTCGTATTAGGAGAAGGCAAGGATGTTAAAGTTGGAACTCCTTACCTTGATGCTGCTGTAACAGGTACAGTAGTAGAAAACGGAAAAGGTCAGAAGGTTATTATCTTCAAGTACAAGGCTAAGAAAGACTACAGAAAGAAACAGGGTCACAGACAGCCATACACAATGGTTAAGATCGAAAGCTTAACAGGTGCAGCGCCTAAGAAGGCAGCAGCTCCTAAGGCTGAAAAGGCTGTAGTTGAAGAAAAAGCTGAAGCAAAACCTGCTAAGAAGGTTTCCGCTTCCATGAAGAAAGACGAATTAATTGCTTTTGCTAAAGAAAACAATATCGCTATCGACGAAAAAGCTACTAAGGCTGTAATCATCGAAGCTATTGAAGCAGCATTAAAGTAATTTATCTTATACGGTTAGGAGGTACTTTTTATGGCAAGTAAAAAAGGTGTAGGTAGCTCTAAGAACGGTCGTGATTCCGAGTCCAAACGACTTGGACTGAAGGCTGGCGACGGTCAGTTCGTAAGCGCAGGCAGCATTCTTGTAAGACAGAGAGGAACGAAGTTCCACCCTGGTAACAATGTTGGCATCGGCGGAGATGATACTTTGTTCGCAAAGATCGACGGAGCAGTTAAGTTTGAAAGAAAAGACAAGACCAGAAAACAGGTCAGCGTTTATCCGAAAGAAGCTTAATTAGATTTTTAGACCCTGTACATAGTTTGCACAGGGTCTTTTTTTGCAAAGGAGGTTTCCATTATGTTCGTAGACAGAGCCAAAATATATATTAAGTCGGGCAAGGGCGGCGACGGAGCTGTAACCTTCAGAAGAGAGCCTTTTGTTCCGGAGGGCGGTCCGGACGGCGGCGACGGCGGCAGAGGCGGCGATGTTATTTTCATGGCAGACCGTAATCTCAGAACGCTTATGGACTTCAAATACAAGAAAAAATATGAAGCAGAGTCAGGCCAAAACGGCATGAAAAAGAAGCGTTTCGGCAAGGCAGGCGAAAACCTTATCATCAAGGTTCCGCTTGGAACCGTTATCATCGATGAGGCCAGCGGTCTTGTGATGAAGGACTTAACCGAGGACGGCGAATCTTTCGTGGCAGCCAAAGGCGGCAGAGGAGGCAGAGGCAATACGAATTTCAAGAATTCAGTAAGACAGGCACCAAACTTTGCAGAAGCGGGCGGCGCAGCGAAAGAGCGAAATGTCATTCTGGAGCTGAAGCTGATTGCGGATGTAGGTCTGGTAGGGTTTCCGAATGTCGGAAAATCATCACTCCTTGCTGTAGCGACAAGCGCACAGCCGAAGATTGCAAACTATCACTTTACGACGATTGATCCGAATCTGGGTGTGGTTAAGATTTATGACAGCAGCTTCGTAATGGCCGATATTGCAGGAATCATCGAAGGCGCAAGCGAGGGCCTTGGAATGGGATTTAAATTCCTTAAACATATCGAAAGAACCAAAGTGCTGATTCATGTAGTGGATGTTTCGGGAAGCGAAGGCAGAAACCCGATCGACGATTTCAACAAGATAAACAAGGAGCTTGAGGCGTACAGCCCGAGAATTCTTAAAAAACCGCAGCTTGTTGCCGCAAACAAGATTGATATGATTGACGAAGACGACCCTCAGTACCTCGAATTCAAGAAATATGTTGAGGACTTGGGATATAAAGTGTTCCCAATGTCTGCACCGCTTAATTTGGGCGTTGAAGAAATTCTGGGTGCGGCGCTCAATGAACTGAATCGTATTGAGCAGGATCCTAGCCTGCAAGAAGAGAATACGACGGACTTCTTTGATTTTGAGGCGGAGGACAATGATCCGACCTATCGTGATATCATCTGCGGATACGATGAGGAAGAGGATGTTTACACGCTTAGCGGCAAGCAGCTTTCCAAGATATTCAAGTCCACGAATTTTAACGATATGGGCTCTCTCAGATACCTTTACAAATATATCGAGAAGAAGGGTGCCATTGAACAGCTCAAGGAGCTTGGCCTTGAAGAAGGGGACATTATCCGAATTGAGGATTACGACCTGGAATACTGGGACGAATTTTAAACCAATCAAACACCGCAATCCGCGGTGTTTTTTTTGTGCGCTCCTTCATACAATGAAACATAGGTAATGTATGGAGGAAGAAAATGAAATATAAAGAAAAAATTTTCCTGCAGGTAATCGTTTGCTGCATGATTTTTACGGTAGTTAAAGCAGGAAGTATACTCAACATAAAAGAACTCGACGGAATAAAATGTGCCGTAAAGGAGCAGTTTGAAAAGAATTATTCTGTTGATGAGGTGAAAGAGGCGGGTTCGGAACTCCTTGAAAGGGCAAAAGGTGCCCCCGAAGTGATTGCAAGTACAATCATACAAGCAAATCAGCTTGGGGAGTACGGGCAGCCTATTGATGAAGATACTGACAAGAAGGTACGCTGCGTTTATGCCACAAATGCAGGCATGGTTATCACATCCGGCATAAGCAAGGAACTCGGAAGTTTCGTTAAAATACAGCATGATACGAAGATTTCAACATACGGCAGCCTCACGGAAGTAAAAGTTGTTCAAGGCGACAAAGTAAAAAAAGGGGATATTATCGGCACCTATGAATCCGGGAGCAGCAAAAAGTTTTATTATAATTTAGAGGAAAATTTGCAAACTTAATACAAAAAACACCCATTCTATGTTAAAATATTTAGGGAAAATTAATGAACAAAGGAAAAGAAAAGATGGAATTACAGTATAAACTGGATCAGTTGTTAAAGAGGGTTGAGAAGCCCGGAAGATATATCGGCGGTGAAATCAATTTCGCCCGCAAGGACCCGAACAGTGTTGACGCGAATTTTGCATTTGCCTTTCCTGATATATATGAAATAGGGATGTCATATTTTGGTCTTCAGATTTTGTACCATGAACTGAATCAGTGCGAAAACATATTTTGTCAGAGAGTCTTTGCGCCCGCCGTTGACATGGAGAAACTGATGCGCGAAGAGGGTGTTCCTCTTATGACGCTTGAGGCAAAAATGCCGCTGAGAGAAATGGATATTGTGGGATTCACACTTCAGTACGAAATGTCCTTTACTACCGTGCTGAATATGCTCGATCTTGCAAAGATACCGGTATTTGCAGCGGAAAGAAATGAAAACGATCCACTGATTATTGCAGGAGGCCCGTGTGCATTTAATCCGGAACCGCTCACGGACTTTATCGATGTTTTTCTAATCGGCGACGGAGAGAAACTGCTTCCGGCATTCGTCGAAAAATACATTGACTGCAAGAAAAAAGGCATGGCTAAGGCGAACTGCCTACGTGAGTTGTCAAAACTACAGGGGGTATATGTACCTTCCTTATATGATGTAAAATATAACGACGATGGAACGATAAAAGAATTATGTGAACTCTATGAGGGAGCACCGTTTCCTGTTACACGCGCGATACTCCCGTCAATCGAAGAAACCGACTTTCCGGTAAATCCAATCATTCCAATGGTTGAGGCCGTTCATGACAGAGCGGTTACGGAAACCTTCCGTGGATGCACGCGAGGGTGCAGATTCTGCCAGGCAGGCATGATTTACAGACCGGTAAGAGAAAGAAGCAAGGATCGCATTTTACAGCTTGCAAAGACGCAGCTTGAGAACACCGGACATGATGAACTTTCGCTTCTTTCCCTTTCGACAAGTGACTATTCATGTTTTGAGGAACTTGCCACCGAACTGATTGACTATACGAAGAAAGAAAATGTATCGCTTTCACTCCCGTCTCTGCGAATTGACAAATTTGCTTTCGATGTTTTGAACAAAATTCAGGAATACAAGAAATCAGGTTTGACTTATGCACCGGAAGCGGGAACACAAAGGCTGAGAGATGTTATAAACAAAGGTGTTACGGAAAAGGATATTTATGAGTCCATAGAGCAGGCGCTGGAACTCGGCTGGAAACATATTAAGCTGTACTTTATGATTGGTCTGCCTACGGAAACTTATGAGGATCTTGACGGAATCGTTGAAATTGCAAAGAATATCAAAGAACTTAATTATAAAGTCAACGGTCCGAAAGGCGGCAGATTTAACCTTACGGTCAGCGTTTCGAATTTTGTTCCGAAAGCACATACACCGTTTCAGTGGGAAGCACAGAATACTGCGGAGGAATTTGCGGACAAGCATAATTATCTGGCCGAGCGTCTGAAAATAAAGGGCGTTACCTTTAATTATCACGACAATACCACGAGTGCTTATGAGGCTGTATTTGCAAGGGGTGACAGAAGATGCGGCAGGCTTTTATACGAAGCATTCCGTGCAGGCTGTAAGTTCGACGGATGGACGGAACATTTTAGGCCGGAAGCGTGGGAAAGCGCCTTTGAAAGAAGCGGAATCGATAAGGATTTTTATACCACAAGAAAACGCGAATTTGATGAAATTCTGCCGTGGGATATCATTGACAGCGGTATTTCCAAGCGATTCCTAATCAATGAAGCACAAAAAGCCGTGAAGGAAGAAATAACTCCGGATTGCAGAAACGGATGTACAGGGTGCGGCATGAACACAAAAGTTGTTTGCCCGATGGCAGGGGCTGCAAAGAAAGGCAGGGCTTAGTTTGACAAACAGATATGTTATTAAATTTACGAAAAACGGATATGTAAAATATACCTCGCATCTTGATCTGCTGCGTGTGTTCAAAAGAGCTTTTAAAAAGACCGGGCTGGGTCTTCGATATTCACAAGGATTTAATCCGCATCCGAAAATGGGGTTCGCTCAGCCTTTGTCACTGGGATATTCAAGCAAAAGCGAATTGATCGAATTTGAGTTGAATTCTCCAGCGGATGAAAAAGTGATATTGAACAAAATGCAGGAATTGATGCCGGAAGGAATCCATCTTTTGGACTGCTTCACGCTTGCGGCCGACATAAAATCTTTGGCGGCCTGTGCGGATGCGGCACTCTATAAAATCTGGATACCTACAGATCTGGACGAGGCTGAATTGAAATCCTTATTTTCAAAATATTTGGAGCAGAATGAAATCCATGCGATGAAACGGCAGAAGAAAACCAAACAGCTTCAGCCGGTCAATATAAAGCATATGATCCGAGAGGGCGAAATATTTAAACTCGGAGAGTTTACGATGATAAGAATATTGCTTGACTGCGGAAGTCAGTCAAATTGCAGCCCGGAACTTGTGATTTCATCTTTCTGCGAATTTGCCGGAATCGATACGCCAAGATATGACATAGAAGTGGAACGCGAGGAATTATTCTTTACCAACAACTTACAATTTTAACTTGACATCCCTCCTTATATAATGTAATATTATGTAAAAAGAGGAGGGATTTTCATGGAGTATTTTGGAAAAAATAAGTTTTTGGAAGAACTGAAAGAGTTTATTGAAAATAAAAAAAACAAGATTAAAATAGTGGCAGTCCCTGTCCTAGTGATTGCTGCTGTTTTATTTTTTTGGCTGAACTCCGGCAGCGACGAAATCAAAATTGACGAGGGAAACAGTTCGGCGATTGAAGAAGATGGCGTTTCTCAACAGGAAGTCAATTCAACGCAGAGTCATCTTTATGTCGATATCGGTGGTGAAGTCATGAAACCCGGTGTCTACGAAGTGAGTGACGGAACGCGCTTGTTTGAAGTAATCGATAAGGCGGGAGGCCTGACCGAGGATGCGGATATTGACGGAATTAACAGGGCTGAAACCGTACAGGACGGACAGAAAATTATGATTGGCAGGCATGGAGAAAATCCGGATGAAAACCGAGACAGCTACTCTGCGAATAATGTTACGGATAGCGGCGAAGGCAAAGTAAACATCAATACCGCAGATGCTGCTGCACTTCAGACTATACCCGGAATCGGTCCGTCGAAGGCCGATCGAATCATTGAATACAGGGAATCCGAAGGCAAATTTAACGAAATCGACGATATAAAAAACATCTCCGGAATCGGAAATAAAACTTTTGAGAGTATAAAAGAGTACATAACTGTATAATTCTTTCCAATTGAGTAAACAATAGTCAAGAGGTGATTTTATGTTTACACAAAAAAGAAAAAATTACAGAACCTTTATCTTCGTAACCATTATATTTACTCTTTGCTTATTGATTATTGCAATTGCATGGCCATCCGATCCGGAAATAAACAACAATGATGATCCCGGTGCGAAGGCAAATTCGGAGCAACTTTCACAAGAAAATGAGGAACCCGAAGACTACTTTCCGCCGAGAGAAAAAACTAACATTTCAAACGAAAGTGAATCATACTATTTAGTGAAGAGAGCAGGCGATGTGATAAAGGTTTTCTTTGTTGATCATTCGGGCAACGAGGTAGAACTTGAAACCACGAGCATTCTTTATGACATGCTGAGTTTTGATGATCAGGCTTTGTTTGAAGAAGGATATAAGGTCAAAACCCAAGAAGAACTGGCCGTCCTGCTGCAAGATTTTGAAAGTTAGGATGGGTTGGATTTTCAATGAAAATGAACTGGAAAAAAGCAATCGGGCTGTTTGTATTAACCATCTGCGTAATCGGTGCCTTTGGTTTTATAAGCAACTATATCAACGAAGCGAAGCAGACCGTAGAGGTCGTAAGCGAGCGAATCCTCATTCCCGGAGGACAGTCTGTCGGCATTAAAATGAATGTAAAGGGCGTTTTGGTTGTCGGTCTCGAAGAAATTGAAACCGAAGATTCAATCGTCAGCCCGGGATATACCGCTGGCCTTGAAATCGGGGATATTGTAACTTCTGTAGACGGTCAGGAAGTTCACTATGCGGGCGATGTATCCAAAATTGTAAATGCAGCAAAAGAAAAGAAGAAGGACAGTTCCATAAATATAAAAGTAAGTCGTAAGGACAAAGAACTTTCCTTTGATCTTGTGCCTGTAAAGGAGAAAACAAGCGGGGAATACAAAATCGGCCTTTGGGTTAAAGAGAAGATTGCCGGAATCGGCACAATGACATTCTATGACCCAAAGACAAATGCCATCGCATCGCTTGGACACGGTATATACGAAAGTCGCACCGGGACACTTCTGGAAGCCGGTAACGGCGAGCTTTTGCGAACCGAGGTGAAATCCATAAAAGAAGGGCATATCGGCAAGCCCGGAGAAATTCGCGGGATATTTTATGCCGATGATGAAGCCATCGGAGATGTAAAAAAGAATTCCTTATACGGAATTTATGCAAAAGGAAAAAGCCCCGAGAAGCTGAATTTATCAAGACCTATCGTCATGGGGTATCAAGATCAAATTGAGGAGGGGGATGCCTATATTCTGACAACAATTGACGGTGACACTGTAGAAAAATTCGATATCAAGATTACCAGGGTAAACAGGCAGAGCACCCCCGACAGCAAGAGCATGGAAATTGAAGTCGTTGATGACAGGCTTTTGAAATATTGCGGCGGAATCGTTCAAGGAATGAGCGGAAGTCCGATTATCCAAAACAATCGATTGATTGGTGCTGTGACACACGTTTTCGTTAATAATCCCACCAAAGGCTACGGAATTTTCGCCGAATGGATGGTTCGGGAAGCTGAAAAGATTTAGTTAAGAAACATACAATATGTTGTTTTGTAACTTTTTGATACCGAACGGGACACACAATATATCGACACGATATTACAATGGAGTCGTAAAGTGTTTTGGTGTTTTCGATGAAAACCGATGTAAAAGGAGGATAAAATGAAAAAAATAAGAATTGGTGTCGTAGATGACAATCGCGATTTTTGTGATGTTGTCACCGATTACCTGGTGAAGCAGTCGAATATGGAAATTGCTTTTCTTGCTCATGACGGCATGGAGGCAATGGAGTATCTGAAGAGCGGAAATTGTCCGGATATTTTGGTTCTCGACTTAATTATGCCGCATTTGGACGGCTTTGGTGTTCTTGAATCTTTGAACAATCTGGAACTGAAGAGCTATCCGCGCGTAATCATGACTTCAGCAGTGGGGCAGGACACCATAATTCAAAAAGCCATTGCCCTTGGTGCGCAATATTATCTTGTTAAACCGATTAATTTGGCAATGCTTGTCAAGAGAATCAATCAGCTCAGCGACAATATAACCGACAGCTTCGTCGGTGAACCGGCCAATGGGAAGCTCAGAAAATCGCTGGTGCTGAGGGACTCGCTGCTCAACAATGATCTTGAGATCGACATTACAAACTTAATTCACGAAATCGGAGTTCCCGCTCACATAAAAGGCTATCAATACTTAAGAGATGCAATTGCTCTTGTTGTTGAAAACATGGATTTGCTAAGCGCTGTAACAAAAGAACTTTATCCTACCGTAGCATCAATGAACAATACAACGCCAAGCAGAGTGGAGCGTGCAATCAGACACGCAATTGAACTGGCATGGAACCGAGGAAAGCTTGAGACGCTTAACAGTTTGTTCGGATACACCATCCAGAACGACAAAGGCAAGCCGACCAATTCCGAATTTATTGCAATTATCAGTGACAAACTCAGACTTGAAAGAAAAGTTGTGTAATTTCTGTTTTGACCTTTTGAAATTCCCGTTATTGGTGTATAATGTAACAAGCATTTAAGTAAAGGGGATGTTGCAAATGGTCACAAAAGAACAAATTGACAGAATAAATGAGTTAGCAAAGAAGAAGAAAACGGAGGGACTTACCGAAGAAGAACAAGCAGAACAAAAAGCCCTCTACCGGGCATATATCGACGCATTCAAGGCGAATTTGAAAGCACAGCTTGATACAATCGAAATTGTCGATGATGATAAGAAAGAAGTCGCAAAGATCGAAGAAGAAGTGGAAGAACTTGAGGAAACGCTTGAAGAAAGTGAAGAAAAATTCAAATAAAAACAAAACAGAGTCGGGATTTTGACAAATTTCTCGGCTCTTTTGTTTTATAGTGTATCTGTGTGTAAATACGAAAAAAAGATAGGAGAATTAAAAAATGATAAGGAAGATTTTGTCAAAGGGACTGCTTGTACTTCTGCTTGTGTTCATACTGATTTTATTTTCATCGGGGACCGGAAGCGAAGGCATTGTGAAAAATGCATTGTGTAAGCGCACAAATGCCATGAATGATTTTTATTTGGGCAAATTAACCTATCAGGAAGCGTGTGAGAAGCTTTCGGAAATAGAACAAGGCCGGCTTCTTGATGACGATAGAAACTCCCTGAAATCTTTCTTTGGAACGGACATAGAAGAGGTGGTTGGTTATGATGTGCGGGATATTGTCATTCATTATGAAGATGAGGACGTGATCTGTGCATTTTTGTCGGTCGAATGGCAAGTAAACGGTGCGGATGGGCTCTACAGAGACTCGGATTTACAAAAAATTGTCGGGAATTACAGTGTGATTCTTGAAAAAAGCGATAATATATTCAAGTTCGTTCAATTTTATTGATTCATCGGGAAAACACAATAAATATGACAATTTTTTTGCAAAAAAGTGTTTAAATTCTGCGTTTTTTTGGTATAATGTTTGAGTAAAATTTCAGAATATTCATAGCTGGATTTTTAAATTGTACATAGCTTAATTAAAAGGAGCGATAATATATGAGAAACGTTTACTTGGACTATTCTGCGACCACACCGGTCAAGGAAGAAGTTTTAAAAGAAATGATACCTTATTTTACTGAAAAATTTGGAAATCCGTCCAGCCTTTACGATAAAGGACTGGAAGCAAAAGCGGCTGTAGACCATGCCAGAGA
>FR882012.1:76755-103350 GCA_000435615.1 Firmicutes bacterium CAG:238
CAGAGAGCAGCTCGCAGCTCTGATTAATGCGGATCCGAAGGAAATCTATTTTACAGCGGGCGGAACCGAAGCGGACAACTGGTCGCTTATGGGCGTAGCGGACAAGCTCAAAGACAAAGGAAATCATATCATAACGACGAAGATTGAACACCATGCGATTTTACATTCCTGTGAATTCCTTGAAAAGCACGGATATGAAGTTACTTATCTGGGAATTGATAAGAATGGCAGAATCAGCTTGGAAGAGCTCGAAAATGCGATTACGGACAAGACCATTTTAATCAGCGTTATGATGGTCAACAACGAAATCGGAACCGTACAGCCAATTAAAGAAATCGGAAAGATTGCGAAAGCACACAAGATTATCTTCCATACGGACGCGGTTCAGGCTCTTGGCAATGTACCGATTGATGTAAAAGACATGGGAATTGATTTGATGTCCATGTCCTCACATAAGATTTACGGACCGAAAGGCGAGGGTGCTCTTTTCATGAGAAAAGGACTTCGCATTTCCAACTATATTCACGGCGGCGCGCAGGAAAACAGCAAGAGAGCCGGAACGGAAAATCTTACCGGAATCGTAGGCTTCGGCAAGGCTGCTGAACTCGCAAGAATAAACTTTGACAAACATGTTCAGCACTGCAGCGAACTTAGAAACTATCTGGTTGACAGAATCCTGAAGGAAATTCCGGATACGCAGCTTAATGGCACGATGGAAGGCAGACATCCGGGCAACGCAAACATCACCTTTAAGTTCATTGAGGGTGAATCGATTCTTCTGCTTTTGAATCAGTTCGGAATCAGCGTTTCCACAGGTTCGGCTTGTTCTTCCAAGTCTTTGGAACCGTCGCATGTACTGGTTGCGCTCGGTGTTCCGGTAGAAATGATTCACGGAACCGTACGTTTTACGGTAGGTGATTTCACGACGAAGGAAGACATCGACTATGTAATCGAAAAGTTAAAAATAATTGTAGAAAAATTAAGAGCATTATCACCGATTAATGCAGAGAAAGGTTGGTAAAATTATGGCATTATATAATGATACAGTAATGGAACATTTCCTCAATCCGAAAAACGTCGGCGAAATGGAAAATCCGGACGGCAAAGGAATCTACGGAAGCCCGGTCTGCGGTGACATGATGCAGATTGAAATTAAAGTTGACGAAAACGATATCATCACCGATGCGAAGTTCAAAACTTTCGGATGCGGTTCCGCAATCGCTTCCTCCAGCATGGCAACTTCGATGATTATCGGAAAATCCGTAGAAGAAGCCCTGAAACTTACAAATAAAGAAATTATCGACGAACTCGGCGGACTTCCGGCAGTAAAAGTTCACTGTTCCGTTCTGGCAGACAAGGCGATCAAGAATGCCATTTACGATTATGCGATGAAGAATGGCAAGAAGTATGAAGCTTTGGAAGGATACGATCCGAACGCAGACGATGACGAGGACGAACATGGAGCTGAACAAGAATAAAGTATTATTGGGATTAAGCGGCGGAGTCGACAGTGCTACCGCTGCTTTATTATTAAAAGAGAAAGGCTTTTCGGTTACCGGATATTATTTTGATGTAGCCGGAAACAATATCAAAGGAAGAGACGAGGCCGCGGCGGTCGCAGAGCAGCTTGGAATTGATTTCATCTATGAGGATGTCTCTAAGGATTTCGGAGAAATTGTAATCGGCAATTTTATCGACGAATATCTGCATGGCAGGACGCCGAATCCGTGCGTGATGTGCAACCCGAATGTCAAGTTCAAGCACCTGATTCATCATGCGGATGAAATAGGAGCTTACTACATCGCTACCGGTCACTACTGCCGTGTCTTCCATGACGAAAATGACGGGGAATTCTATATTCGCCGTGCGGTAAACGAAAAGAAAGACCAGTCCTATATGCTGTACAGGCTTGGTCAAGAGGTCGTAAGCCGCCTTATTTTTCCGCTTGGCGAGTTTTTGAGCAAAGATGAAACCAGAGAACTTGCGCGTGAAAACAGCCTGCAAAACGCCGAAAAAAAGGACAGTCAGGAGATCTGTTTCATTGATCCGATGGATAATTATGCGGAATATATCAAACGTGCGGGGTACACCTCACGCCCCGGTAATTTTGTGGATAAAAACGGCAACGTTTTGGGGAAACATCAGGGAATCCTCAATTATACAATAGGACAGCGAAAAGGTCTTGGCATCGCTTTAGGCAAACCGGCATTCGTCACAAAAATCGATTACGAAAAAAATACGGTTACATTGGGCGATAATGAAGACTTGTTTAATACATCCGTGATTTCCTGTAACAATGTATTTACCGCGTACTCGGCGGAAATATATGACGGAAAAGAAGTTCTTGCCAAGGTGAGATACTCTGCAAAGCCTGCCAAAGCAACGATAAAAGCAGACGGTAATCGCATAATTGCAACATTTGAAGAACCCCAGCGTGCTGCAACACCCGGACAATCCATCGTATTTTATGAAGGAGACCATGTAATCGGCGGCGGATTTATTTCGGAATAAAAAACGCGTTCCTTCAAATAATATTTTTGAAGGGGAGTGATGATATATGAAAAAAACAGCAGGAGTTGCGATTGCAGCGGTAGTTGGAACGGCTGCGGTCATGGCGTATTCTTCTATGAAGCCGCGCACCAAGAATGAACTAAAAAAAGATTTCCGAAAGACATTCAATCATATGGATGATGTCAAGGAGGAACTCGGTAATGTTCGTGCCGATATGACACAGATGGCAAGAACCTTAAAAAATGAAATGTAATTTAGAGAAAAGTCTATGGGATACCATAGACTTTTTGCATTAAATATGATACAATTAATTATTATGTTTGTTGTTAAATATTATATAAATTGTATATATTTTCAGGAGGAATTTTATATATGGAAAAGTTAGGATTAAACGAAATACGTTCGAGATTTTTGAAGTTTTATGAAAGTAAGGACCATTATGTGGGGAAATCCGCAAGCCTTATTCCGAGAAATGACAAGTCAATCCTTATCATAAATTCAGGAATGGCACCGCTGAAGGCGTATTTCGCCGGAACGGAAACACCGCCTAAGAAGAGAATGTGTACCTGTCAGAAATGTATCAGAACAGGTGATATTGACAATGTAGGACATACCGCAAGACACGGTACATTCTTTGAAATGCTTGGAAATTTCAGCTTCGGTGACTATTTCAAGAAAGAATCCCTGACATGGGGTATTGAATTCTTGACAGAACATCTTGGTTTTACGATGGACAAACTGTGGGCTACGGTTTACCTTGATGATGAAGAAGCAATCGGAATCTGGAAATCATTAGGAATGAATCCGGATCATATCGTAAGACTCGGTAAGGAAGACAACTTCTGGGAAATCGGCTTAGGTCCTTGCGGCCCGGACTCTGAAATTTTCTATGACAGAGGCGAAGAATTCGGATGCGGCAAGCCGGACTGCAAACCGGGTTGTGATTGCGACAGATTTCTTGAAATATGGAACCATGTTTTCACTCAGTTCAGCAAAGAGGAAGACGGCTCCTATTCAGACCTTTCACATCCGAATATCGACACAGGAATGGGACTCGAAAGAATGGCGTGCGTTATGCAAGGTACAGACTCGATCTTTGATGTTGACACGATAAAATACATCCTTGACGGTGTAGTTGAGAAGTCCGGCGTTGCATACCATGACGGAGCAGAACCAACGGACGTTTCCATCCGTATCATCACCGACCACCTCAGAGCTATGACATTCATGATTGCCGACGGAATCATGCCTTCCAATGAGGGTAGGGGCTATGTACTCAGAAGACTGCTCAGAAGAGCGGCGCGTCACGGAAAAATCCTCGGCATAAAAGATACCTTCCTTGTTGAGCTTTCAAACAGAGTAATCGAAGTTTCGGGTGAAGCATATCCGGAGCTTGTTGAAAAGAAAGATTACATCCAGAAAATCATTCAAGTTGAAGAAGATAACTTTGCTGCTACCATAGACAAAGGCGAAGAAATCATTGCCGACTACATTGAAAACCTTAAGAAAGAAGGAAAAACCGTTCTTGACGGAGCAAGTGCATTCAAACTCTATGACACATACGGATTCCCGCTTGAACTTACAGAAGAAATTCTTGCCGAAAACGGATTCAGTGCAGATGAAGAAGGTTTTAAGACGCACATGCAGGCACAGAAAGAGCTGGCACGTAAGAACAGAAAATTAAACGAAGACGAAGGATGGGATAAAAACGAGCTGGAACTTAATGTTGAAAAAACAACATTTACAGGCTATGATACATTACTTGACACAGGCAAGGTTCTTGCCATTATCTCCGAAGGCACACTTGCGGATACGATAGGTGAAGGAACGAAAGCAGTTATTATCTTGGACAAAACTCCGTTTTATGCAGAAGGCGGCGGACAAGTTTGCGATAAAGGATTTATGTCAACCATAGTCGAATCTGAAGATGAAAAAATTTTCGATGCGGAAGTTCTGAAGGTTGAAAAGAAGGATGGAGTTTTCTATCACACGGTTCAGGTGCTTTCGAACGAAATCAAAGTCGGTGATGAAGTTCTTCTTGCAGTAGATCCCGAGAAGAGACATTGTACCGAAAGAAACCACACAGCAACGCATCTTCTGCAGAAAGCACTGCGTGAAATCGTGGGAACACATGTAGAGCAAGCAGGTTCCATGGTAAATGAGAATGTTCTTCGATTCGACTTCTCCCATTTTGAAGCGGTAACACCGACACAACTTCAGGAAATTGAAGCAAGAGTGAACGAAGTAATTAATAATTTCATGCCTGTTTCCGTAGCCGAGATGTCCATGGAAGACGCACAAAAAACAGGTGCTATGGCACTTTTCGGCGAAAAATACGGTTCAACCGTGCGTGTTGTAAATGCCGGAGACTGGTCTGTGGAACTTTGCGGAGGCACACATGTCAGAAATACAGGTGAAATCGGAGCATTTAAGATTGTTTCGGAAGGCGGTGTTGCATCCGGCGTAAGAAGAATCGAGGCAGTTACGGGAACCGGCGTACTTGCTGCTGCAAAGAGCGCAGAGGAGACGATCGCAAATGTATGCGATACACTCAAATGCAATAAGAATGCTCTTGCAGACAAGGCAAAATCCATGTCCGAAGAATTGAAAGCACTCAAAAAAGAAATTGAGGAACTCAAAAAAGCGGCTATGGGCGGCGAAGTAGACAAAATGATCGCAAGTGCGAAAGAAATAAACGGAATTAAACTTGTAACCAGAGAATTTAAGGATTATAATATCAATGATTTGAGAAGTCTTTCCGATGATATCAAGGCGCAATATAAAGGCGTTGCAATGGTATTTGCAACCGTAAGCGGCGAAAAGGTTACCTTCCTTGTTTCCCTTACGGATGACCTCCTTGATAAAGGACTCCATGCAGGCAATATGATTAAGCAGATTGCTGCAGCATGCGGCGGCGGTGGCGGCGGAAAGGCCGACATGGCTCAGGCAGGCGCGAAGGACGCTTCGAAAATTAATGATGCATTTGCTGTTGCAGAATCCTTAATTAAATAGTATAATTTACCGGTAAGGATAAAATGCAGAATAGATAATGTATTGGTAATTATGGAAGATGGGGGGTATTTAATATGGAAAAAAATACTATTATGTTTGATTCTTTCAAAATGCAAAAAACAAACAAACAAATTCTTGAGGAAGTTTATCGTGCACTTGAAGAGAAGGATTATAATCCAATCGACCAGTTGGTTGGATACCTGATTTCAGGCGATCCGTCGTACATTACAAGCTATAATAATGCCAGAACGATGATAAAAAGCATCGATCGAGATGAACTTATAGCTGAGATGCTTCGTGAATATGTTGACATCGATAAATAAAGTCTTTAAGCGGGCGCAGTGCCCGCTTATTGTTTGTGAAAACAAAGACAAGCTCGAAAGGAATATTGCAAAATGAGAAAAATTGCACTGGATGTCGGAGATAAAACGGTAGGGATTGCCATCTCCGATCCGCTCAACATTACCGCACAAGGTCTTATGACATTGGAAAGGGTAGGGATACGCAAGGATACAGGCAAAATTCTTGATTTAGTCAGGGAATACGATTGCGATACCATTGTTATAGGTCTAAACAAAAATTTGGACGGTTCCGACAGCATTCAAACCGAAAAGGTATATGAATTCAGAACCATGCTCGAAAATAAAATGCGCTCTACGGGCATGAAGGGAATCGAAGTTGTATGGCAGGACGAACGTTTTACAACGGTCATCGCGGAACGCGTATTAATTGAAGCAGATGTAAAACGCAAGGACAGAAAGAAGGTAATCGACAAGCAGGCGGCAGTTGTCATCCTTCAAAGCTATTTGGACGGATTAAGATAATTTCTATCTTAATATAGCAAAAAACATAAAAGAGGTTAAAGATGAAAGAATTTTTAGCGAGAAAAGACATCGTCATTTCCGTAAAAAGATACGGAATCGATGCACTTGGTGCAATGGCACAGGGCTTGTTTTGCACACTACTTATTGGAACCATTATCAACACCCTCGGAACACAACTGAACATCGAAGTGCTTACCATGACAGTTGTGACAATCAACGAAGTCCCGTACACGATCGGGGGATTGGCATCGGCAATGTGCGGCCCTGCTATGGCAGTCGCAATCGGATATGCGCTTAACTGTCCGCCGCTTGTACTGTTTTCCTTGATTTCCGTAGGTTTTGCGTCGAATGCATTAGGTGGGGCAGGTGGACCGCTTGCTGTACTGTTTGTTGCAATTATCGCCTCCGAAGTCGGCAAGGCGGTTTCAAAAGAAACGAAGATTGATATTCTTGTAACTCCTATGGTAACGATTGGCGTAGGTGTTGCGTTATCTGCATGGTGGGCGCCGGCACTCGGTGCTGCGGCAATGAAGGTGGGAAGCCTGATTATGTGGGCAACCGAACTCCAGCCGTTCCTGATGGGAATTTTGGTTTCCGTTATCGTAGGCGTTGCACTTACGCTTCCGATTTCATCCGCAGCGATCTGTGCGGCATTACAACTCACAGGGCTTGCAGGCGGAGCTGCAGTTGCAGGCTGCTGTGCACAGATGGTGGGATTTGCAGTCATGTCATTTAAAGAAAACAGATGGGGCGGAATCATCTCACAGGGACTCGGAACCTCCATGCTTCAGATGGGCAATATCGTGAAAAATCCTAGAATCTGGATTGCGCCGACACTTACATCGGCGATTACAGGACCGATTGCAACGTGTTTATTTAAAATGGAAATGAACGGACCTGCGATTTCATCCGGAATGGGAACCTGCGGACTTGTAGGGCCGATAGGTGTCTATACCGGTTGGGCAAATGAAATCACAGAAGGTGTCAGAACAGTGATTACAAGCATGGACTGGATCGGACTGGCCCTCATAGCAATCATTCTTCCTGCAGTATTATGCCCGATTATTAATATGTTCTTCCGCAAGATCGGCTGGGTAAAAGACGGGGATTTAACGCTTTCCTAATCCGTGCCGCATACGGGTGAATCCAATAGAAGAAGGCTTATGCAATATAGGCATCTTTCCTTGATTGCTTCTTTACGACTATAAATGAGATAATATCAACAATTACCACGAAAACAAAGAAGCAGTAAATCAAAGTATCGCTTGGCATCATCAGACAATAATCATAATAACCATGTAAGAGTACCGGAACGACAAAGCTCAGAAGCTTGTTGATTCCGGCTCTTGTTTTATTGCCGTAAGTACTGTGAAATTTAGCTCTGGAATAGAACAGCCCCATAAAGATTGCGAATGTACAGTGTCCCGGTACGGAAAGCAAACCTCTTGAAATAACTACGCCAAATCCGTAATCCATGACATACATTATATTTTCAAGACCCGCAAAGCCAAGGCTGACACAAACAGAGTAGAGGAGACCATCAAATGTGTAATTAAAGTCCGGACATCTCCAAGTTTTGCTTTTCAAGAAGAAAAGCTTTGCGCCTTCCTCAGAACAAGCAACAATTCCAAAGCACATGATTATGTAATATGTTTGATTATCCTGAATATTCATAGAGTCGAGAACCTCGGAGAACAAATCCTCCAAAATACCGGCCGGCACACAGGAAAGCGCGCCAAATGCAAACAAAGTAAGCAAAAGAACAAAAGGCTCTTTTTCGATTTTATCATGCTTATATACATATACCATTAAAATAATTGCCGGGAGTAATGCTGCAGCTAAAATAATTTCCATAAAAATTTCGTCTCCTAAAATAATTTATAAAATAATTATATCATAGGAATAGAAGAGGTTCAATAGTCGGCAGCGCGGGATAGAGATACATGAGACTGCATATTTTTAAGCCATTAAACTATTCCTTAAATCACAATTTTGGGAATAGTTAGTGCGGAGCCAAGAAAGTTATTAAAGAGTTGAAATTCCAACGATTCTTCGGGTCCCGCCTGAAATCCGAGCCTCTATTTTGCGTTTTAAGCGATTTTTTTATCTGTTGTCGAGGAATTAATCCTTTATTATTTTTGCCTAAAATTAAGAACGGCCTCTTTATATATATTAAGAAGCAGTAAATTCGCTTTTGCTGTGATTTACTGCTTCTTCTATATAATTAGTGATAAATTGGGACCTGTATCGTCATTCCTGCATATAACTCAGATGCGGATATATCGTTTACCTGACAAAGTTCATAGACTGCCTTGCGTGTGTCCATATCGGACGGCATATAATTCTGTGCAATTGACCACAATGTATCTCCGGATACAATCTGAACATCCATATAGTCGGTTTTGGTTAAGCTTGCAGCTGTATTGAAACCGAATGCAAAGTTAACTGCTGTAGTTAATATCACTATGGTTAAAACAACGAAAACTGTGAATCTGAATCTATTTACTACTCTATATGTCTTAGTCATTAGGTCCTCGCCCCTTTCGAAACATTTGTTCTTTTCTATAATATAACAGAATAAATGTTCTTTGTCAAGCATATTTTGAACAAATGTTCGCGAGGGATTGATTTTTTTATTGAGATTCAGAAACATATTAAAGACATTAAACCTGCGATTGCAGCCATAGGAAGGAAAATCGGGAGTGCAATAACCTGCATCAGCCAATATCCTGCTGGAAAACGGTATCAAAACACAAAGGGATAGTGCCATAACTGCAGTCTGAAACGCAAGATGTTCTCTCGGTTTTCTTTGTAATCAAAGCTCCCGTAATAAGCACTAAAATAGGTATGCAGGAAATCAATCGCCTACTTGCTGATTTTATTATAAATTTTATCTAAAAATACATTGATTCGTTTTCGGAAAACAATGCATAATATGCAGGCAATTACCGCAATCGCAAGAAGCACCCCAACGCCGACATAATTACCGCTTTCGACCATGGAACCGATCAGCAGGCATCCTACCATTCCGGGCAGTCTGCCGACAGCTGAGAGCAGTATAAAAGGCTTAAAACGCATTTCTGAGGCTCCGGCAGCGTAACTGACCATGTCCTTTGGTATGCCCGGTATAAGATACAGAAAAAACACAATCGCATATGCCTGCTTTGAATTCAGCCTTTCGATATAATAGCTCATTTTTTCTTCGCCAAAGAAAATGTGCAGGAAATCCCTTCCCAGAAGTTTTGCAAGCAGAAACGAGAGACCGGTGCCAAGCACAGCCCCGATCATCGCGTACAGCAGCGCACTCCAAAACCCGAACAGATATCCGGCGGCTGCCTGAAAAACCTGTCCCGGGATAACGCTTATTACAATCTGCACGATTTGAAATCCGATGTATATCAACACCGACCGGCTTTTGTAGGCGTTTAAAAATGCGACAATTTTGTCGATATCTTTAAATTCCTTGAGCCAATCAAGCTGAAAGAAATATAAATAAAGCGGAATGCCGATAACAATTAAAGCAAGCAGAATAATTTTAATTGTTGAAAAAATTACTTTTCTGTGCTGATTTCGTTCAGCGGATCTAAGGTTTTCAATCCCCGCATTGAATTCCTGTTTCGTATGTTCTCTATCCATTTTTGTCCCCTAACTGTTTAAATTTCAATCAATCCTTTTTTGTATAGGGTGTCAATTGCCTTGATAACCCCGAATTTGGAGTGCTCGTATGTCAGTCCGCCCTGAAAATATGCAATATATGGCTCTCTCATAGGTCCATCCGCGGAAAGTTCGATTGTCGAGCCTTGTACGAAAGCTCCGGCAGCCATAATCACCTGATCTTCATAGCCCGGCATATCCCCCGGTACAGGCAGAGCAAAACTGTCAACCGGTGCCGCTGCCTGGATTCCTTCACAGAAAGCAATCATTTTAGCAGGATCATCAAATTTTATTGACTGTACGATGTCGGAACGAAGATCACCGGCCTTCGGCGAAACATCAAATCCAAGTTTATCGAATGCCCTTCCGCAAAGAACCGCGCCTTTCAGCGCTGCATTTGCAGCCCTCGGAGCGATGAAAAATCCCTGCAGCATCGTTCTTGTCTGCCCGTAAGTAAGTCCGCATTCTCCCCCGATTCCCGGACATGTCATACGATACTGGATTTGGTCTATCAGGTCCTGGCGTCCGGCAACATAACCGCCGCTCAGCACGATGCCGCCGCCCGGATTCTTGATGAGCGACGAGGCCATGACATCCGCACCGACATCGGTAGGTTCCTTCGTGTCAAGAAATTCACCATAGGAATTGTCGACCATCTTCACGATATCCGGATTTACCGAATGAATTGCATCCATAAGCATGCCGATTTCTTCGACGGAAATTGCTTTTCGCCATGAGTAGCCGGTGGCACGCTGTGCGGTTATCATCTTGGTTTTGTCGGTTATTGCGGCTTTTACACCTTCAATATCGATGGAACCGTCCGGAAGAAGGTCAACTTTCTTGAAGGTAACTCCATAATCCTTGAGGGAACCGTTTCCCGGCGTGTAATTCGTAATACCGATTACCGTCTGTAGTGTATCGTACGGATCTCCCGTAGCGTAAATCAGCTCGTCTCCCGGTCTTAAAATACCGAGAAGAACGGTGGCAAGTGCATGTGTGCCGTTTACAAACGTAGTACGAACAAGTGCCGCATCCGTGTGAAAAACATCCGCAAAGACAGATTCCACGGCTTCTCTGCCGGCATCATCGTAGCCGTAACCGGTCTTCCATCCGAAATGCATGTCGCGGATTCTGTTTTTATGAAATGCCGCCAGCACCTTATATTGGTTGTATGCCATGATGTCATCAAGGCATGCAAACTCCGTGCTTGCTTCCCTTTCGGCGGCTTGCACAATCTCAATTACCTTTGGCTCTATATGAAAAGCATCTTTTAAAAATTCTGCTGTTTTGTTTTCCTGCTGCATAATTATTTTTCTGTCCTTTCTATTTCCCATTCCATATCTTTGACAAGATCACGCTTTACATTGACTTTCTGCCGTGCGTAAAGCTGCGTGGTTGTCACCTGCTCATGGTCGAGCAGTGCGGCAACATCGAAAATGGAATTTCCGCGCCCTATCAGGCTCGTTGCCGCCGTAGCACGAAGCTTGTGCGGGCTGTATCCGGCACGCCGGCTCGTGCTGAGAGCGATGGATGTGTATTTTTTTACGAGCTCCCGGATTTGACGATCGGTCATGCGTTTTCCCTGAAGTGACAGGAAAAGTGCATCTTTGCTTTCGTCGGATAAATCCGCTCCCTTTGGTCTTTCGTTGTCAATATAGTCGTTCAAAACGGCTGTAACCGACTTGTTGAGCGGCATCACGGATTCTTTGCCGCGTTTTCGGTACACGATAAACTCACCGCGTTTAAAATTAAACGATGAAAGATTGAGCTGCTGCAATTCCGACAATCTGAGACCGTAAGTCAGGAAGAACATCAAAATTGCCTTATCACGTTTTTTTGTTTTCTGCCAATAACTGCGTTCATGCTCCGTAAGTCCCACGCCTGTCGAAACCGCGTCGAGCATAATCATAACTTCATCATCTTGAAGTGCCTTGATTTCACGCTCTCCCGGCTTCGGAACACGAATCGGGTCAAAGCCATCAGTTATATTTTTCGAAAGCAGGCCGTCTCTGTAAAGCTGTTTGAACATCACCGAAAGCGATGATTTTTTGCGGGCAAGCGATTTGTTGGAATTCTCGTACATATATACGGTATCATCCGTTTCCACTTTGTACCTGCGGCAGTAATCAATGAACATATTGACATCAACCGCCTGCACTTCGTCGAGCTCCGACAGCTTGATTTTGTCCGTCTCTTCGGCCTCCGTCAAATCCGTCTCGCTGATCAGATATTTCATGAAGAACAAGAGGTCATGAAGATACGCAAGCCTTGTAGCAGGCAGAACATTACTCTTTAAGTACGAAAAATATCCCCGCATGAATTTGGGAAGCTGCTTTTCGATCTTCTCACATTCGAGGTAAATGTCATTCTCTTTTTGGATTACATTATCCGGCCGGTCGCTTTTGTTGTGTATTCTTATCTCTTTTTCAGCCATACCAAAATATCCTCAATTGCGTCTTCGTCATCTCTATAGTTGCTGATATTAAACCATTTCATATCTTCATATCGGCGAAACCAAGTAAGCTGGCGTTTTGCAAGATGCCTGCTGTTCTTCTTTATTAAGTCAATTGCTTCCTCTTTGCCGTAAAGTCCGTCAAAAAAGCCGATAATTTCCTTATATCCGATTCCCTTCATGGAGATATCCTCTTCGGCAAGCCCCATTTCAAGAAGGTTTTCCACTTCATGGAAGAGTCCCTCTTCCACCATAATATCAACCCTGCGATTAATTCGCTCGTAAAGTTCTTCTCTGTTCCTGGTAAGCCCAATCAGAACCGCATCATAGTCTGTACATTTCTTCGTACAGTTCTTAAAGTCCGTAATGCTGCTTCCCGACGAAGCGCCTTCCAGCGCACGAATGACCTTCTTGACATTGTTCGGATGGATGCGTTTTGCTGTTTCCGGGTCCATTTCGCAAAGCTTGTTATAGATATATTCCGGGCCAAACAATTCGGCTTCTTTCTCAAGCGTCTCTCGCAGCTCATCATCCTTCGGAGCATTGCTGAAATCCATATCGTAAAGCAGGGAATTCAGATAAAGCCCCGTTCCTCCGCTCACAATCGGTGTTTTCCCACGCGAAAAAATATCTTCTATTGCCTCTTTTGCCATCTTGCTGTATTTTGCTACCGAAAAAGGTTCTTTCGGGTCGATTTCGTCAACAAGATGATGCACCGCTTCCGCACGCTCTGCATCTGTAGGCTTGGCGCTTCCGATGTTCATGTATTTATAGAGCTGCATGGAGTCGCAGGAGACAATTTCACCGTCAAAAGCCTTCGCAAGTGCTATTGCATATTTTGTTTTTCCTACGGCTGTCGGACCTGCAACCACAATAATTTCTCTCATTTGTAACTCTTTCTCTATACACGTTTAAACATTTTTTCGATTTCATATCTCGTGAGTTTGATAAAAGTCGGCCTCCCATGCGGACAGCTGAATGGATTAACGCATTTGGACAAATCTGCGATTAAGGCATTCACCTCATCAGGACTCAGCTTGTCGTTTGCTTTGATGGCCGCTTTGCACGACATCATAATCAGTTTGTCCACAACAACCGTATTTCTCAAATCCGTCGATGTATGAATATTCTCAATAAAATTGTTTATAAAATCTTCCGCTTCGGAAAGTTCCATAAACATTGGTATTTCAGGCACTCTGTATGTGTCAGGACCAAATTCATCAATAGTGAAACCCATCGCTTCGAGAGCGTTCAGCCAGTTGTCTTTGTCCTGATTAGCCGCCATTGAAGTGTTAATGATTAAAGGCGTAAGGAGCGGCTGCTTCGTCTTTTTGCTTGCATCATACTCACTTACCAACTTTTCATAAAAAATACGCTCCTGTGCCGCATGCTGGTCGATAAGATAGAAATTATCATCATCCACTGCGGTTATGTAAGTGTCAAAAAGCACCCCCGTCACCTTGATTTCCGTAATATCAAACGGCTTTATCAATGGAGCATCGATTTCAATTTTTTCTTCCGACGGAGCACCGGTTTCCGGAATCTCAACCTTAACAAACTCTTCCTTTGCAGGCTCCGGGGACGGCTCCTTTTTTATTGTAGACAATAACGTTTTTATGTCAACTTGCTCCCGGACGGTGCTTTCTTCCCTGTTACTATGATCTGCAAAAATGTTTTGACATACGACGTTTTTCTTTTCCGGCTTGAAAAGATTTCCGGCATCAACGACAGCCTCTTTTGTCGCAAGGGCTGCCTTGATTCCCCGGGAAATAAAGTCGGAAATAAGCGCCTCGTCATCAAAGCGCACTTCCCTTTTGTTCGGGTGTATGTTTACATCGATTGTTCCCGGGTCCACACGGAGAAAAAGATATACTACCGGGTACCTTCCCTCAAACAGCCGTTCCTTGTAACCCAGTGAAACTCCCTTTTCCATCACCTTGCTGTTGACAACGCGCCCGTTTACGAAGAAAATCTGACTGCCGCGGCTTGTCCTGCTCATCGCAGGTGTGGAAATATAGCCTTCAAGCGAAAGTCCTTCTTCCGAATGCGATACCGGCACCATATTCTTTGCGTCAACATCGTGATAGATTCTTATAATTGTATTCAAGCGGTTACCGTCGCCGGGCGTTGTAAACAAGATCCTGCCATTGTTAATAAGGCAGAATTTAATTTCTTTATATGCAAGCGCAACCTGCGAAACAAAGTCGATAATCATTCCGCTTTCCGCACCGTCACTCTTCATAAACTTCAGCCTGGCAGGCGTATTGAAAAACAAATCTGTTATGATAAACGTCGTTCCGTCCGGGCAGCCGGTCTGCTCATTTCTCACAGGTATCCCGCCGCGCAGGAGAACGCGGGTACCGGCTTTGGTGTCCGCTGTTTTGGTGATAAGCTCACAGCTTGTAACAGCTGCAATGGATGCGAGCGCTTCTCCTCGGAAGCCCAAAGTTTCTATAGCATCTAAATCTTTTACAGATGAAATTTTACTTGTGGCATGACGCAAAAAAGCCGTAGCGGCTTCTTCACGTGCAATTCCTATTCCGTTGTCCGTAACTCGAATATATGACTTTCCACCGTTTTTTATCTCGACCGTTACAGACGAGGCACCGGCATCAAGTGCATTTTCCACAAGTTCTTTTACGATTGATACGGGCCGCTCGATGACTTCACCTGCGGCAATTTTGTCGGCAATCGCCTTATCTAAAACTCTGATCATTCTTTTACCTCTGCATTACTTTATGGGCAATGTTCGGGAAATCGGTCATAATGCAGTCCGCACCGATTGATGCAAGGTATTCCATGTCCTTTTCCTTGTCAATGGTCCAGTACTGCACGGCAATATTGTTCTTGTGTGCATAGTTAACCACGGTTGCAGTCCCTAAATTAACACACTTGGATTCCTCTGCATTCGCAAACGGGATCTGAAGAACTCCGAATGCTGCCGAATAGTCTGACTTGTCAAGCAAAGCAGCCACATAGAAATCCAAAACCTCCGAAGCATGTGCTCCGCGCATCAAATCAGGGTATGCCTCATCCTTGTAATCGGAGACTTCCCCGTTGAAAGAGCCAAAGGCCACCTTGTCCACGATATCGTATTTCTGCAACGTTTGATAAAGAATATCAACGCATTTCATTCCCACTTCGCCAGGATCCTTAACTTCGATTATAAAGCTGTAATCGCCGGCACTTGTAAGATATGCCAAAGCATCATCAAGACTCAAAATTTTCAAATCTTCCGGCACGTCTTCGCCGTGCAGATCCTTATATGGGCTGCTTCCGTCATCTGCGGTAAAACCGGCGCCCATGTTGAGCTGCCGTAATTCCTCGTATGTCTTGTCACCCGGGCAGACATCTTCCTTGCCGAAAACATACACGCTGTCGGTAACCCTGTCGAGATTTCCGTCATGAAAAAGCACAGGAATGTCATCCGCCGTCATATGTAAGTCAAATTCAAAAACATCCGGATTATATTCTTCGTTCTCAACACACGCGCGGAAAGCCATCAGGGTGTTTTCCGGCAAAATTCCCGCACCGCTTCTGTGTGCGGCAATCTGCGTATCGGAAACGATGAAAGGATTGGTCGTATCGTATTTTATCACATCGTCCGGTGAGGAACGGTGAAAATACATGATGGTAACCGTTGCCGCCAGCACAAGCAGTATCGCAAAGATAACGATTATAACTCTTTGAATGATTTTTTTTGCCATTGTGTCCCTCATTATTTTTCCTGAATTTCTTTGCCTGTCATATGCTCGATTGTGATTTCAATAAGTTGTACAGCTTTTAAATCGGCTTCGATTTCCTCATCCGCTTCTGCTTCGGAAGGATAATATTTCATCGCAAATGTTTTAAGTTTTGCAACCAATTCATCCTTGCCAACCGGCTGAGCCTTGCCGAAGCAAACTGCACTTCTTACATAAGGAGCCCAGTCGAGGTCTCTGATTTCGGGCTCACCGAAAACAGTGAAGCAAACCTTAGGATTGCGTTTCATAGCGTCAACCTTGTGACCGGCAAGTGCCGAATGAAAATAAATTTTACCCTCTTTTTCATCATAATAGTAATTGATAGGGAATGCATAAGGATAATCATCATCGCCTGCCACGGCAAGAACGCCTCGTCTTCCTTCTTTTAATAATTTAATTGTATCTTCGTTTGAAATTGCCTTTTTGTCTGCACGACGCATTTTTCTGAACATGTCTTGTCCTCCTATAAGGTTTTATTCCGATAAGAACAGTATATCATCTGCCGGCGAAGAAATAAAGGTAATTTTACGCGTTTTGCGTTCCGCTGACGGCTTGTTGTGAAGGAATTTTGCAAGCATCTGTGAATACTCCGCCAAGAATGCCGTAAACTCTTCGTCAGAGAGCATCAGCGTCGCCTGCCCCAATGTCAGCATGTCTTTCTGCGGATCGTTTCCTCCTTCCGAAAAGTAACGGGAAAAATCATTTGCCAAGGCAATCAGTGCCGCCTGTATCATTTGGTTCATCCCTTCATTTGTCTTCGCATCTGCAGGTGGTGCAGCAAGTGCATAAAATTTCTCAACCGAGCCCCGTTTCGGAACTTCCCTTACTGCTTCAATAACCCCTGCATCCGCCAAAATCTTTATGTGCCGATACAGGCTTGCTCTCGGAATGTCCGTTAAGACTTCCAGAATCTGTGCCGCAGAAGCTTCTTTCTTTTCAATCAAGACCTGCAAAATCCGCTGCCGAACCGGGTTCAGACAAGCATCGATATAAATATCTTTCATCTTAATCTCCTTAGATAACCGCAAGTAAAATAAGTTTGCTTATAAGATGCAGCCCGAAATGAGCAAGCATCGCATACTGAATGCCGTATTTCCTGTAAAATCTGCCGAATATAAGCGCAAATCCCCCGTTTAACACGAAGCATCTCACCAAAATCAGCGGGCTGATGCGCCCGAAAAATGCCATAGTCGCAGGAAGATGTCCTGCCGCAAACAGGAGCGCCGCGATGATATTCGCAGCAATGAAAATCCAATCCGGAAGCTCCGTTTTTTCGGTTTTTCTTGCAAAAATCAGAACCAAAATCCATGCAAGCAGCGACATCAGAAACCACCGCATTAGGATTTCTTCAACAACTCCGCCGTAAGTCAGGGAAGCAATGAAATATGCCGCACTGATTCCCCTCTCATAATCTGCTGCAACTTCCGGGATAAAAGGTCCTATCACAAAATAGTCCGCAGTAAACAGTATTCCAAACAGAATAATTACCGGAACCGTCTTTTTCAAGATGTCTTTTTTGAAAGCAAACGGCTTCAAAAGCCCTATCCTGTCTGCAAGAAAATAAGTCAATAGAAAGTTTCGCTGTTTTATTCTGCCTTTCGACCATTGCCAAGTTCGCTGACTAATGCCGAACCGATAATAAGCACTGCTCCGGCGATGCCGAATACCGTTAGCTTTTCCTGCAGAACAAGTGCTGAAAGCAGCAATGCAAATACAGGATCGATATAGCTCAGCACAGCGATTGACTGCGATTTCAAGGCCTTCATGCTGCCAAAATACATCACATAAGCGATGCCGGTATGTACAATGCCTACAATAAGAACCATGATAACGGATTGGAAGTTTAAGGCAAGTGCCGCAAAGTCCTCTGTCGCTATAAGATACGGAAGCAGAACGAGTGCCGCCGCGCCCAGTTGAATCATCGTCTTTTGATATGCATCATCAACATGGATTTTTTTGTTTAATATAATAACGGAAGCATAAAATGCCGCCGCACAAAGCCCGCACAGAATGCCGATTGTATCTCCTGCTCCGATGCCGCTTCCTTCCATCATACCCGAGATAAAGAACATCCCGACAATTGCTGCGATTGCACAGGAAAGCTTTTTTACGGTTAGTTTCTCCTTAAAAACCAGCGGAGAAAGCAAAATTACAATGGTTGGCTGCATATAGTAGCACATTGTTGCTACCGTCACTGTTGTGTAACGGTAGGATTCAAAGAGAAAAATCCAGTTTAGCCCGATAAGCACTCCGGTCACTGCAAGCAGAATTAGATTTCTTCGGTCAGGAAGCTGCATTTTTTTACCGTTTTTTATAATGATAAAAACTAACAGAAATATGCATCCCAAAAGCCCTCTCGTAAAGGCAAGCATTCCCGATGACAGCGGAATATATTTTCTGAAAATCCCGATTGTGCCAAAAATCAGCATAGCTGTGATAAACTGCAGATAGGAATTACGATGTTGATTGTCGCCTGTCATTTCAGAACCTTCCTCTTTCCGGTCATATGCTCAACTTCTAAGCAGTAAACCGCGGTTCTCGGAATCGCTGCCGGATTAAAATACTTGTTTTCGCCCGGATAGTAATGATCCATCAAAATTTTCAGTACCTCAAGCTTTGCATTATCGTCATCAAGCATGCGAATCGTGCCATGCCCGATGATGCTCTCAAACGCAAAGGTACACATACCCTGCTCTGCCTTGTACTGCAGTTCATGGCGGCAGTCCATCTCGAAGGATGCATGGTTGTTCTTCTGTATCAGTTCTATCTTATGCCCTTCCAATGCACTGTGGAAATACAGCGTCACGGTTTGGTTCTCTTTATCGGCTTTCACACCGAAGTTCAGCGGCAGGATATACGGATAGTTTCCGTCATTCAATCCCAGCCTGCACACATCACAGCGGGAAATGACATCCAGAATCTCTTCAAAGTTCTTAATTTCTCTGTCAGCTCTTCTCATGTTTGCCTTGTATGATGTTTATAGAAGCTGAAACACCATATTCCTTTCTTTTTAATATCGTGGTTTAATACATTCAGATACTGTGGACTTTTAATTGTTTTTTTGTAGCTTCGACTACTCAACAGGAGTGTATTGCCGCTACCTTTATCTGAATTGTTTATTAGCTGGATGTTGCCGTAAGCTTACGCTTATGAGTACTTATTTCAATCAAGTCTACTATGATAATCGCTGGTGGATATCACGGTATCAGACTTTAGAAAGGGAGGTAAACCTCATGATTTATGTAGGCATTGATATTGCCAAACTCAACCATTTCGCCTCAGCCCTATCTTCTGACGATGAAATACTCATCGAGCCGTTCAAATTTACAAATGACAATGATGGCTTCCATTTGCTGCTTTCCAAACTCAGTTCCTTTGAGAAGAGCAACATCATCATTGGTCTTGAATCGACGGCACACTACGGTGACAACCTTGTTCGATACCTTGTTGCCGAGAATTACAAAGTGTGTGTTCTTAATCCCATCAAGACTTCTGTTATGCGTAAAAACAACATTCGCAAAATGAAGACGGATAAAGTCGACACTTTCATCATTTGCAAAACTCTTATGATGCAGGATTCTCTCAGATTTGTGACCTATTACGATCTTGATCTGATGAACCTCAGAACGCTTGGACGTTTTCGCCAAAAGACCATCAAGCAGCGTACTCGTTTGAAAATTCAGCTGACGTCCTATGTTGACGAGGTATTCCCTGAGCTGCAGTATTTCTTCAAGTCAGGCCTGCATCAAAAATCTGTCTATGCGCTTCTGAAAGAAGCTCCTGCACCGAAAGAGATTGCCTCCATGCATATGACTCATCTGGCACATCTTCTCACTGGATAGCCAATTAGAAAGAGTTGAAGCTGAAATGACGGATATTATGAAATTCAATGACTCAGTCATTATGACCATTCCGGGTATCGGGTACATCAATGGCGGAATGATACTTGGTGAGCACAATGTTGTGAAAAACAATGCCACCTTCAAGGCATATTATGATGCCAAGATGGCTGAAGGCCGGACGCATTACAATGTTCTTGGGCACTGTGCCGGCAAACTTGTCAGAATCATCTGGAAGATGCTTACTGACGAAGTAGAATTCAACCTCGACTAGAGGTCTGTATGCAATTTGATAACTTTGCTTGAAAAGCACCTGTAAGGGAGCTTTATTAAAGTTACCCTTTTTTACCACGAAAAAGAATTTTTAATTTTCAGCTATTTTCTGCTTGACTTTTCATAGCTGGTCTCCGTTTACTTTTTTCTGATTCGCAGAACGAAAAATATCGCCCACCGAGATTATTCGATGAACCGCATCATTTTTGGAAAAATGCATTTGCTTTTGCATAAGAAAAGGTGCTCTGCAGCACAGCATCCACATCGCCGTCTTTGATCTTTTCTGCCATTTTGATCGTTTCTTCACAGAGAAATCTAGCAGGGCCGGAGCCGGTACTGAGTCTGCGGACACCGAGTTTCGCAAGTCCCGCAAAATCATGATACACACCGTTTAGGATCAGATTGAGCGGCGCATGGATGCCTGAGACCAGCGCTCTTGCGGTTTCTTGATTCATCGCTCCCGGTACGAAAACGCAGTCTGCACCCGCTTCTGCAAAGGCGTTGCCGCGGCGTACCGCTTCTGCAAGCTTTTCTTCCTCGCTGCCGATATTCAGCCAGTAGGCACAGGTTCTGGCATTGATCACAAAAGGCAGATCCAGTTCTTTTTTGAGTTCACAGAGAGCCTGAATCTTTTGAATTTGCAGTTCCAAGGGACTGAGTCTCCCGTCTGCCTGTCCATCCTCCAGATTGAAACCCACCGCACCGACCGCAAGCAGTCTGCGCGCGTTTTCCTTGACCTGCATCGGGTCTTCCGCATAGCCTCGCTCAAAATCGACCGAAACCGGGATTTGTACGCGTCCGGTAATCTTTTTGACTACGAACAGTAAATCTTCCAGGGATACTTGTTCGCCGTCCGGATAACCGAGTGCGTAAGCAATTCCCGCGCTGGTCGTTGCGACTGCCGCAAAGCCGGCCTTTTCGTAGATATAAGCACTTGCTGCATCCCATGCGTTCGGGATCACGAACATACCCTCGGTCTGATGCATGCGAAGGAATGCCTTTGCTTTTTCTCTTTGTGCGTTGTTGATGATAATCTGATCTGTCATATTAAACAGCCTCCTCTTTTTTGTTTTGCCGGATGCACAGCAGGTAGAATATCTTTTTTTGTCTTCTTCATGTTCGTATGCAGTCCTTTGTGTTAAAATCATATTATGATATATATTCTATCATAAATTTTGCAAAATGTATCGTAGTCAGGAAGGAATTAAGGCGTCAAGAATTATATTGCTCTGGTCGGACCGAAGTCCCCTTCGCTGGAGGAAACACTCGGATACTGCGGGCAGCAGCTGGTGCTCAAAGCGCAGGAACTGGGCCTGAATACCTGCTGGGTGGCATTGACCTATGCAAAAGCGCTGCGTCTGTTTTGGACGGCGAGAAAGAGATTTGTGTGATTTCCCTCGGCTATGGCAAGACCCAAGGTGTGCCGCATAAGAACAAGCCGATCGAAAAGCTTTGTAATTACAGCGAAAATCTGCCGGATTGGTTTCTGCAGGGCATGCGGGCGGCCATGCTGGCACCGACTGCGACCAATCAGCAAAAATTTCGGTTTGAACTACTGGAGGACGGCAGCTTAAAAATATCCCGCGGCCTTGGATTTTACTCTAAAATGGACCTTGGTATTGTCAAGTATCATTTTGAGTTAGGAAGCGGGAAAAAGATCTTTTAGCTTCTATACTTCATATTGGCTTCCACCAGTAACAAATCTCTATTTTTTTATCGGGTGCCGGATGACCGTTTTCAGTTTCTTCGGGGCGGTACGTCTGGCATCACTCAGATAGATATTTACATAAATATTTTCCGGTAATGCTATTTTTATTTGCAGCCACTTGCTCCGGCGTACCTGTTGCGACGATGATTCCGCCGGCTTCCCCGCCGCGGGGTCCCATATCGATGATATAATCCGCGCTGCGAATGACATCCAGATCATGTTCGATCACAATGACGGTGGCGCCGCTTTCGATTAAGGTTTGAAAAACCTTCAGCAAGGTTCGAACGTCCAGCGGATGCAGACCAATCGTCGGTTCGTCGAAGATAAACACCGTATCACTCTGCCCTTTTCCCATCTCGCCGGCCAGTTTCAGACGCTGTGCTTCCCCGCCGGAAAGGCTCGGGGTTTCCTCGCCAAGCGTCAGATAACCCAGCCCCAGATTTTCCAGTACGGTCAGTCGCTGGCGCACGCTTTTCATGTCATGGCAGGCTTGCAGCGCGGTTTGCACATCCATGGCCATTAACTGCGGCAGTGAAACTTCTTTCCCGTTCGGATCAGCAAATTTTACAAGCTCCGCCTCTTTACTATAACGGGAGCCATTACATTCCGGACATGGCACATCAACATCCGGCAGAAATTGAATATCCAGGCTGATCTGACCGGTTCCGTCACATACCGGACACCGCAGACGCCCTGTGTTGTAGGAAAAATCTCCTGCCTTGTACCCATATTTTTTCGCGTCTTCACTCTTCGCGAAACGCTTTCGCAGTTCGTCGTGCACATTTGCATAGGTCGCGACCGTCGAACGCACGTTGATGCCGATCGGTGTGGCGTCAATCAGTTTCACATGAGAGATGCCCTCTGCCTCCAAGGTTTTGACATGTGCGGGAAGCGAAGTTGCTTTCGCGAAAGTCTGCAGCGCCGGAATCAGACTTTCCAGCACCATGGTTGTCTTGCCGGAACCGGAAACACCGGTCACAACCGTAAGTCGTCCTTTCGGAATTTTAACATCCAGCGGTTTGACCGTATGAATCGTGTCGGTGGTCATATGGATTTGCCCGAGGGAAAACAGTTCTGTCTCCGAAATGCGGGGTCGCAGGGCTGCATTGGCCTCTCCGGACAGAAACGGTCCAATCATAGAATTTGGATTTTGTATAAGCTGCGGGATCGTTCCCTCCGCGATGACATGACCGCCTCCGGCACCGGCCACAGGTCCCATTTCAATGATCCAGTCGGATTCACAAAGAATCTGCGTATCGTGATCAACCAGCACCACAGAGTTGCCATCAGCAATCAGATCATGCATCACAGCATTCAGACCATCGATGTTGGATGGGTGCAGACCGATAGATGGCTCATCCAGTACGTATAACACACCTGTCGTACGGTTTCTGACCGCTCGTGCCAGCTGCATCCGCTGCCGTTCTCCTGTGGAAAGGGTTGCCGCCGCGCGGTCAAGGGTCAGGTAGCCCAGCCCTAAATCCATCAGCCGTTTTGCTGTGTCCTGAAAGGATTCACAGATGCTTTCTGCCATCGGCCGCATTTTCTGCGGCAAAGATCCCGGCACCTCGGCAACCCAAGTGACCAGTTCCGCAAGTGTCATACGGCAAACTTCATCCAAATGCTGACCACGCAGCATCGGCGCTCTGGCTGCCTCTGAAAGTCTCGAGCCGCCGCAATCCGGACAGATCTCCTCTTTGAGAAACTTTTCGACCCGCTGCATACCCTTTTCATCCTTCACCTTGGAGAGCGCGTTTTGCACTGTATAGACAGCGTTGAAATAGGTAAAATCCATTTCTCCGGCTGCACCGCTGGTCTGATTTTGATAAACGATGTGTTTCTTGACCGCAGGCCCGTTGAATACGATATCCCGCTCTTTTTCTGTCAGCTGACAAAACGGCACATCGGTTCGCACGCCCATTTCTCTTGCGATATCTTTCATCAAAGACCACATTAAAGTCTGCCATGGCCGCACCGCACCTTCATCGATGGAAAGAGATTCGTCAGGTACCAGACTTGCGCGGTCAACCGTACGAATGATGCCGGTACCGCCGCAGGTCGGACAAGCGCCTTGACTGTTAAAAGCCAGCATTTCAGCGCCGGGCGGCTGCACACGTTCACCGCACACCGGACAGATTATCTCCTGTTCGGCTGCAACCTTCAGCGTCGGCGGTACATAATGCCCGTTTGGGCAGCGATGACTAGCCAGCCTGGAAAACATCAGCCGCAGACTGTTCAAAAGCTCCGTTCCGGTTCCGAACGTGCTGCGGATGCCAGGCACTGCCGGTCTCTGATGCAGCGCAAGCGCGGCAGGTACATACAAGACTTTGTCCACCTGCGCCCGTGCGGCCCCGGTCATTCTGCGCCTTGTGTAAGTCGATAACGACTCCAGATAGCGACGGGAACCCTCCGCATACAGCACACCCAGCGCCAGAGAAGATTTCCCCGAGCCGGATACGCCTGCAATCCCCACAATTTGGTTCAAAGGCACGTTGACATCTATATTTTTTAAGTTGTGTACGCGGGCACCCCGCACCTCGATTTGCTTCATTGGTTTGTTCTCCCTCGTTTGGTCAAGTAGAAATTTTTAATTCTTAATAGACCGCCCAGGCTTTCAGTGCCTCGAGGCTTGGATTCTCATTCATAACTTTGGCATCGACAATCTCAGCCTCGCTTCCTAGATATGGCTGCAGTTTCTCGGCGGTCTTCCCCATATCGCTGCCGCCGGATGTGGCGAACAACACGACTTTTTTATGAGAAAAATCATATTGCTTTATGAACGTGTTTACCGCGTTCGGCGCAGCCCAGTACCAGATCGGAAAACCCAGATACACGGTGTCATATTCGTCCATATTCTCAACGATCCCGCTGACCGGCACATCCTTCTTGCCGATTTTTTCTTTATTACATCTGGCAAGCGGATTCTTCCAGTTTTGATCTGCTTCCGAATAAGGTTCTACCGGTTTGATCTCAAACAAGTCTGCATCGATCGCCTCAGCCAGCTTCTTTGCGAGTTTGGCGGTCACGCCGCTTGCGGAAAAGTACGCGACTAATTTTTTACTCATAATTCTTCCCTCCATTTTTCATGCATGCTGTATTATAAATATGTTACCACGTCTTTCGCTTTACGTCTCGGAACGACATAATCCCGATTTTCGTCAAGGAAATACTGTGTGTTGTCCCCTTCTGCATCGATGATCCTGCTGGTATGGGACGGATACCCGAACGCTACGACGGTATGGAGTTTCTGATTTTCGCCGAGGCCAAAGAGTTCCCCAAGTTTCTGCTTATTGCAGGACCCGATGATACAGCTTCCTATCCCGTGATTCCAGGCGGCAAGAGTCAGATTGCTGATCGCAAGACCTGCGTCCGTGTCTGTATAAGCACTCGCAAGATCCATGTTCTCTACGATGCCGACGAAAAGCACCGGTTCTTCTCTGGCTTTTGGTTGTCCTTGTTCCGGCGGCAAAGAACCTGCCCATTTCGTATAGCTGAAGACTTCTTTTACCTTTTGCGGTGTTTTTACAACCACATACTGCAGCGGCTGTTTATTCATGGCACTGGACGCATATCGTGCTGCAGTCAGCATTTCATCGATGCATGCATCTGCAATTGGTTCCTGTTTGAAACGGCGATACGTACGCCGTGTTTTTAATAATTCGATCAGTTCCATTTGCTTTCTCCTTGTTTTCTCCTATTTTCTTCCAATATAGCGATTCACTTTTTTCTTGTACGCCAGATATTCCTGTCCAAACGTCTCCAGAAGGAAATCTTCTTCCACATTCACAATCTGCAGATGAAACATGAGCATTGCAAAAACCGAAGCTATCAAAAGCCATGGATTGAAGAACATCAGCAAAATGCCGATATATACCAGGTCAAAGCCTAAAAATGCCGGGTTACGGCTGATCTGATAGATCCCATCCGTGACCAGCTCCGTCTTATCCGTCTTGGATACCCCGGCCCGCCAACTGTCCCGCATCGTCACCACCGATGTCACGAACACAGTTGCTCCCAATGCACCAATGACGGCACCGCAGATTCTGAACGGGGTCAAAAAGCAAGTTGTGTTCAAAAGATTTCAACCCCTTTCTTTTTCCTGTCATTTGGGTAGCTTCTCTCATTTTGTCCGCTCAAAGCTGACGCGATAACTGCCCAGCACCATTTTGTGTAAAAAAGCTGCCTTTTCAGACAGCTTTCGTATAGATCGTATTCAATAAGTCTGTGCCTGTTCTCGTTCTGAAAAAACAATCTCTGCGATATCCATTATTTCTCCTGAATTTCCTTTCCGGTCATATGCTCGATGGTGATCTCGATCATCTGCACCGCCTGAAAATCCAGCTCGATCTCCTCGTCAGCCTCCGCTTCATTTGGATAGTACTTCATGGCGAAGGTCTTGAGGACTGCACGCTTTTTCTCAGAATCCGCAACCGGCTGCGCCTTGCCGAAAACGACTGCGCTCTTCACATACGGTGCCCAGTCAAGATCCTTGATCTCCGGCTCGCCGTAAACCGTAAAGCAGATCTTTGGGTTGCGCTTCATGGCATCTACTTTATGTCCCGCCAGCGACGAGTGAAAA
>FR882013.1:0-15740 GCA_000435615.1 Firmicutes bacterium CAG:238
GAAGCTCTTTGCGGTAAAATCACCGGTTACGATCGAGCAGGTGGAAATCATTACGGGTGATGACAGGAAAACTGTAAATGTTTAAGGAGGAAAAGAAAAGCAGATAATGAAACGAAGAATAATCGGTAAACTTACACTTTGTCTCGCAGTCCTTTTACTTACGGCCGGACTTACCGGCTGCGTCGGGAAATCTTTGCCGGAGGGGCTGATTGGAGAATGGACGTGTGAGAAGTTCGCATCGGACGGAACAACGGCGACGGACTTCTACGCCTTGTATATTGAAAAGAATGGAAAGTTTAGTCTATACGATACCGTAGGAAATCCGGGCATTTCCGGCAAAATAACGCTGAAGAGTACTGAAGAAGATGCAGTGATGGGAACCGTAACGGTGTCCTGCAACAGCGATGATTTTGATCCGCCGCTGTGCTGGGATATGCAGGAGAGCGATGAATGGGAGCTTCTGCAGAGCGGTGACGGAGCAGTGAATTTTACAACAGAGATGCTTGAAGACGAAGACGTTGGAATTTGGAGAATTTATGATTTTTATGCGGAGAAAGAGTCAATGATAATGGAACCATTCACGAAAACGGCATCGGCGGTGATGTGGATGATGCTATGACATCGTGAGTAGATGCCAAAGAGGGGATTTTTATATGAGTACACATAATCATATTTATATGCAATCGAATCTTTTTACTAATTTTCGGAGAGGTGGGCAAATGGGTCAAAACATTGTATTGATTATTATCATCATTGCGATGATTGTCGACATTTTTTTAAATTTAAAAAGTGGCGTGACGCAGGGCTTGAATCAAAAAGTTCAGATTGCTTTCAGCATCGTTGTTGCACTGTTCTGTATTCTGCTTTTGCTGTAAAGGAATCATTTGACCACATAGATGTTTAATGATATATCACAGATGGGAAAGATTATTCTCGCTTTTAAAAGAATAATATGCTATAATAACATTAGGTCTTATCCGACCGGGTCATACGCGGGCTGATAACGCGCAAGGATAACAGCGGTGAATTCCGCGTTGTACCTCGCGCGTTTTTTTATTTGGAACGGACGCGTGAGTACATCGTTAAATTTTATGTTATTAAGAAAGCGAGGTACATCATGAACCAAAAAGAAATCATATTGTTTGAAACAGAAGACAATGAAGTTAAGCTCGAAGTTCCGGTAAACGAAGAGACGGTATGGCTTAATCGTCAGCAGATGGCAGAACTCTTTGACAGAGATGTCAAGACAATCGGCAAGCATATAAACAATGCACTGAGAGAAGAATTGGATGAGTCAACTGTCGCAAATTTTGCGACAGTTCAAATGGAAGGCAACCGGAAGGTTGAACGAAATATTGAATTCTATAATCTTGATGTCATTATCTCTGTCGGCTATCGTGTGAAATCAAAACGCGGAGTCGAGTTCCGCAGGTGGGCAAATTCAGTGCTTAAACAGTACATATTAAAAGGTTATGCCGTAAATGACAGGCGTGTTGCTCAGCTCGGTGAAGTCATCAGGATTATGAAGCGCACGGAGAATACGCTCGACAGCAAACAGGTTTTGACGGTAATTGAGAAGTACAGCGAAGCTCTCGAACTTCTGGATTCCTATGACCATCAGAATATGGCTCGTCCTAAGGGCAGCGACGCGACCTATGTGCTTACCTATGAGGAGTGCATGGAGGTTATTTCCAATATGCGATTCGGCGATGAGTCTGATTTATTCGGGCGGGAAAAGGATGATTCTTTCCGCGGGAGCATCGGTAATATTTATCAGTCTTTTGACGGCAAAGAACTTTATCCGAGCCTTGAAGAAAAAGCAGCGCACCTTCTGTATTTTGTGACGAAGAATCACAGCTTCCTTGACGGAAACAAAAGAATTGCGGCGACCATGTTTCTGTATTTTCTCGACAGAAACGGCGTGTTGTTTGCAGGAGGTGAGAAGCTGATAGATGATCACACTCTGGTTGCGCTGACAATTATGATTGCCGAATCAAAGCCGGAAGAAAAGGAAATGATGATTACTGTGATTATGAATTGCTTGTCGTAGAACAAGGCAGCATGGAATTTTGCCGTTTCTGAGCAGTATTTTCTAAAAAAACGCTTGCCAAACCGTCCAAGCTGTGCTAAAATATAACAGTTATTACGGGCGGTCCTCTGGGCGAACTCGCGTCCCGCAGAGAAATTGCGGTGACGGAGCCACGAACGTCTTGGAGGGAAGGAGGAATTACAATGGATTTAATGAAATCAATCACTCAGGAATACGAAAAAACTGAGATCCCTGCTTTTGGTGTTGGCGACACAGTAAGAGTTCACATCAAAATTAAAGAAGGAAACAGAGAAAGAATTCAGGTTTTCGAAGGCTTTGTGCTTAAGAGACAGAACGGCGGCATCAGCGAAACTTTCACAGTCAGAAAGATTTCTTCAGGCGTAGGCGTGGAAAAAACATTCCCGCTTCATTCACCGAAGATCGAAAAGATCGAAGTGACAAGAAGAGGCGCAGTAAGAAGAGCAAAACTCAACTATATGCGTGAAAGAACAGGTAAGGCTGCAAAAATTAAAACTAGAAACTAGTTTACCATGGGGAATCGCGAAGATTCCCCTTTTTGTTAATAAAGCGTTGAAAGGAGGAACAGGCACCGATGATTGAAAATATTAACTGGTATCCCGGCCATATGAAAAAGACGAGGGAGCTGATTGCAGAAAATTTAAAGATGGTTGACATCGTAATCGAAGTCATAGATGCCAGAATTCCCGTATCCAGCAGAAATCCGATTATCGACGAGCTGGTAAAAACAAAAAAAAGAATTATAATTTTAAATAAAAGCGATCTTTCGGATGGCAAAGCCAACGCACAGTGGTCGGACTATTTCAAAAAACAGGGCAGCATGGTACTTGCCATGAACTGCATGTCGGGCGGCGGAGTCAATCAATTATATAAGATATTAAATCGCCTGCAGGACGAAAAAAACGAAGGGCAGATTCGCAAAAAACCGCTCAGAATGATGATCGTGGGCGTGCCGAATGTCGGAAAGTCCTCGCTTATCAATCGCATGACCGGAAAAAAGAGTGCCAAGACAGGCGACCGTCCGGGTGTTACGAAGGGAAAGCAGTGGCTCGGACTTGAAAACGGAATGCAGCTTCTCGATACTCCGGGAATCCTGTGGCCGAAGTTTGAGGACCCTGAAGCAGGCTTGAACCTTGCGTTCTGCGGATCCATTAAAGATGAAATTTTAGATGTGGCAACGCTTGCGCTGGAGCTTATCAAAGTGCTTCAGAGAGACTACCCACAGCTTTTAAAGGATAGATACAAACTCGATGAAATAGAAGAAGACGCGCTCACCAATATGGAAAATATCGCGCTCAAGAGGGGCTTTATCTTACCGGGCAGGCGAATCGACTACGAGAGATGTGCAAAGACCGTTCTTGACGAATTCAGAAGCGGCAAAATCGGAAACATTACACTGGAACAGACATCGGAGGCCACGCAATGACAAAAGCAGAAAGAGAAAAAATGCTCGCCGAAAAGCTTGAAATCATGCAGGAGCTCGAGCGAAATCTGAGAGCGGAGGGACTGAAATATATTGCGGGAATCGATGAAGTCGGAAGAGGACCTTTGGCGGGACCTGTCGTAAGCGCGTGCGTTGTTTTACCGGAAGATTTTGATGTGCTTGGCGTGGACGATTCCAAGAAACTTTCCGAGAAGAAGCGAGAGGAACTTTTTGATAAAATTTTATCAAAAGCGATTGCGTGCGGAATCGGAATGTGCGATAATAACATCATTGATGATATAAACATACTGAATGCCACAAAGAGGGCAATGACCGAAGCCGTGGAAAACGCGGACAAAGTGTTGCGTGGGAAGACAGGAAGCGGTATTGATCATCTGCTTATCGATGCACTCAGACTCGAGGCTGTGGATATTCCGCAGACAGGAATCATCAAAGGGGATGCAAAAAGCATATCAATAGCGGCAGCCTCGATTGTAGCGAAGGTGACACGAGACAGAATGATGCAGGATTATGCCAAGGAATATCCATATTATGCGTTTGAAAGCAATAAGGGGTATGGAACCCGGGCGCATTACGACGGGATTGCGAAATACGGCATAACGCCGATTCATAGAAAAACTTTTTTAAAAAATATATAAGCAGGAGGAGACAAAATGGAATTCAAAAGCGACATTCAGATTGCACAAGAGTCTGTTATGACAAACATCAGCAAGATTGCAGCCGATGCAGGAATCGATGAGAAATACATCGAACAATATGGTAAGTATAAAGCAAAGATTGATTACAGTCTTTTAAAAGATAAGGCGGATGCTCCGGATGGCAAACTGGTACTCGTAACCGCCATCTCTCCGACACCTGCGGGCGAAGGAAAGACAACCACTACAGTAGGTCTTGCAGATGCGCTTCACAAACTTGGCAAGAATGTATTCGCGGCATTAAGAGAACCTTCCCTTGGTCCTGTATTCGGAGTAAAAGGCGGTGCAGCAGGCGGCGGATATGCACAGGTTGTTCCGATGGAGGACATCAACCTCCACTTCACAGGCGATATGCACGCAATCGGCATTGCAAACAACCTCATTGCAGCATGCCTCGACAACCACATTCAGCAGGGCAATCAGCTCGGCATCGACGTTAAGAAAATCACCTGGAAGAGAGTTGTCGACATGAACGACAGACAGCTCAGAAACATCGTTGACGGACTCGGCGGCAGAATGCAGGGCGTACCGCGTGAAGACGGATTTGAAATCACGGTTGCAAGTGAAATCATGGCAATCCTCTGCCTCTCAAAGGACATTGCAGACTTAAAAGCAAAAGTCGCACAGATTATTGTGGGTTACACTTATGACGACAAGCCGGTAACCGTTGCGGACCTTAAGATTCAGGGCGCAGTTGCAGCTGTTCTTAAGGACGCGCTGAAACCAAACCTTGTACAGACACTGGAGCATACTCCGGCATTTATACACGGCGGACCTTTTGCGAATATTGCACACGGATGCAACTCCGTTATGGCTACAAAGATGGCATTAAAACTCGGAGATATCGTTATCACGGAAGCAGGTTTCGCTGCTGACCTCGGAGCAGAAAAATTCGTTGACATCAAGTGCAGAAAAGCAGGCCTCAGACCGGATGCGGCAGTTGTTGTTGCAACCGTAAGAGCACTGAAATATCACGGCGGCGTTGCAAAGGCTGACCTCAATAACGAAAACCTCGAAGCACTCGAAAAGGGTATTCCAAATCTCTTGCAGCACGTGGAAAACGTAACGCAGAATTACGGACTCCCATGCGTGGTTGCAATCAACAGATTCCCGACCGATACAGAAGCGGAACTTCAGCTTGTCAGAGAAAAATGCAAAGAACTCGGTGTTAATGTTGCACTCTCCGAAGTATGGGGAAAAGGCAGCGAAGGCGGAATCGAGCTTGCGGAAGAAGTTCTCAGACTTGTGGAAGGTGAAAACAACTTCCACTTTGTATACGAAGATGAGCTCAGCATTCAGCAGAAGGTTGAAACGATTGCAGAGAAGATTTACAGAGCAGACGGCGTTGAATTTACGGCAGCCGCAAAGAAGCAGCTTGCTACGATCGAAGGGCTAGGATTCGGGGCTCTCCCTGTATGTATGGCGAAGACGCAGTTCAGCTTCTCCGACAATGCTTCTCTTCTCGGTGCACCGAGAGGATTCAAGATTTCCATCAAGGATGTTAAGGTATGTGCAGGAGCAGGCTTCGTCGTTGTAAAGACAGGCGACATCATGACGCTTCCGGGACTTCCTAAAGTTCCGTCTGCAGAAAAGATTGACATCGACGAAAATGGCGTCATCACAGGACTGTTCTAAAAACAGAATAGGCGTAATAAAAAATATACATAATAATAATTAGGCGGAGCAATCCGCCTTTTTTGATGCAAATGTTTTGCAGATATCATGCAGAGACAGAGCGCTATTTTATCTCCTGCTCAAGGTCTGTAAATACCGAAGAAGCAAAAAAGTCTTGAAGAGAGATTTCCAAACCATCACAGATTTTTTTGATCGTAGATAGAGTGACACTGTTGTTTCTGCCATTCATAATATTATTGAGTGTTGATTGAGTAATGCCGCATATAATCGATAGCTTATTGATGGTAATACCACGCTCATCACATAGTTCCCATATTCTGTCATGTACAGCCTGTTTTAATGTCATAAAAATTCCTTTTTTATACTAAAATGAGATACCGCGATAAGTCAATAATAAATGTTTATAGCACTCTGAATTAACCCTTTTGAGTTGACTTTTTGAAGCCTTGATGGTAAAGTTAACTCAAAAGAGCTTGAAAAATGTATGTAGAAATGAAAAGGAGGAACAAAAATGGCAAATCATTGTGATTTTTACGAGTACAAATCAAGTTTATTTTCAGCTGGACATTGGTGTGTCCTTAAGGATAAAGAAATATCATCAGATGTATATAAGCAATTTTGCGAGTATGCTTCTTCTGCAAAAAATTGTCCGTTCAGAAGGAAAGATAGTTCGTCCGATTGTTTTTTGACAACCGCATGTGTAGTGGCGAAAAATTTACCGGATGACTGCTATGAACTGAAGACTTTGCGAGCCTTCAGGGATTCCTATATTAAAGGATTGGCAAATGGAGAGGAAATAATCAAAGAATATTATGACATTGCACCGAAGATTATCGACGCAATTGAGAAGGAGCCTAATGCGGATTGCATTTTTAAAAAGCTTTTTGAGGAACTTGTGCAGCCGTGCGTGCATTACATTGAGCAGAGACAAAATGAGAAGGCGCACGCATTATATGAGAAAACGGTTTTAAAATTAAAGGAAAAATATTTGAAATAAGTTAGATGTGAAAAGGAGAAAAGGATGGAAGAATATAATATCAATCAGCATAGTGAGAAAAGATTTTTTGACTTAATGGATCGTCTGGTAGAATGGCAAAAACATGAAAATCGTGAGCCACTTGAATTATTATCTATTAGTGTTTTATGTAATCATACAAATTCAAATAAGTTATTTCATGAAATCCTCATTGTCGGATATATTAACAACAGTGAAAATGATATTAAAAGAGCGATGATGTCAAACGGACTAAAGGATAAAGCCTTTATAGAAGAAATGAATGAATGGTTTATGTTCGGAAACCCTATTGGAGGATCCTACCTGTCTTATTATCAAACCTGCTCTTTTGATTCCAGGTCAGATTTATCCGATGTACTGTCAAGCTTGGAAAAGAAATGTATTGAAAAGTATAATAACGCATCCATTAACTTTTCAATTCCGAACAAAAAAGAGGAAGGCGGTTGCTATATTGCAACCTGTGTATATGGTTCTTATGATTGCTCTGAAGTATGGACATTGCGAAGATTCAGAGATTACAAATTAGCAAGCTCTTGGCTTGGACGCAGTTTCATACACACCTATTATGTGATCAGTCCAACAATCGTTAGGTGGTTTGGCAAAACAAAGTGGTTTAATCATTTTTGGAAAGGAAAATTAGACCGCATGGCGAATCACTTGCAAAAAAAAGGTTATCAAGATACGCCATATTATGACCGATGAGCAGTGGAGAACAAAATTAACTGCCCACTTGCATTCCGCTCGAATCTATAATACAATTAGCCTATAAAAACTTGCAGTAAAGAAAGGTGAGGCGGCATGGTGAAGAAGGAATGCGGAAAAATTAAGAACGAGCGCGAACTGGAATTTGCTATTTTTTGTATAGAAAATGTTGCGCAGCGACTCGGCGAAAGCGGAGAAAAAGTTTTTTTTGACCTCACAGTGGCAAGCAATATTTTGTATGATTATATCGTTCCATGTTATGAAACCTTGCATACACAGGATAAGGAGTACATCGTCGATGATATTCTGGGAGTTATGAAGGAAAGAGGTGTGTGCGCATGATAATCTATCACGGCTCATATTTAGAGGTAGAATCTCCGGACATTGTGCACTCCAGACCACGAGTCGATTTTGGGAGAGGCTTTTATGCGACGCCAATCCGTGAGCAGGCTGAAAACTGGTGCGGAAAGTTTTTGCGTCAGGGGAAAGCGGGCATTGTCAATCAATACGAGTTTTCAAAAGAAAAACTTGCGGAATTTCAAGTGCTTCATTTTGAGAAATACTCTGAAGAATGGCTGGATTTTATTTTGAACTGCCGCAGAGGAAAAGACATGAGCGAGTTTGATTTCGTGTCCGGCGGCGTGGCAAACGACAAAGTTTTCAATACAATCGAACTTTATTTTGATGGCTTGATTGAAAAACAGGAGGCTCTGAAACGGCTGCAGTACGAACAGCCAAACCTGCAGTATTGTTTTCGTTCACAGGGGTTAATTGACCAAAGCTTAAAATTCGTGGGGAGTGAGAAAATATGAATGCAAATCCGATTCTTTTGCAAAAAAAATATGCTCGTGTAGTAGCTAACTTCGCAAAATGGGCAGAACTGTCTCTCACAGAGGCACTGAACTTTTTTTATGCCTCACGCACTTATGATTTAATGAGCCACGGAATTTCCGATATGCACTGCATGAGCGACGATTACTTGGCAGAAGACCTTTGCCGGGAATTCAGAGAATTCAACGAAAAATAAAGGAAGAAAAAATGTTAGGAGCAATTATTCTGCAAGTCGTGCTGATATTCTTGAATGCGATTTTTGCAAGTGCCGAAATCGCGGTAATTTCAATGAATGACACGAAACTTGAAAATATGGCAAGGAAGGGAAACAAAAAGGCAAAGAAGCTTGTGGACTTAACCGCGCAGCCTGCCAGATTCCTTGCAACAATACAGGTGGCAATTACTTTGGCGGGATTTTTGGGAAGTGCTTATGCTGCGGACAATTTCGCAGAGCCTCTGGTCAAAAAACTGGTTGAAATGGGTGTATCTGCTTCACCGGCAGTATTGAATTCCGTCTGCGTTTTTGTAATTACCATTATCATTGCATATTTCAGCATCGTCTTCGGAGAACTGATTCCGAAGCGGATCGCGATGAACAAAACCGAACAGATTGCATTGTCAGTTTCCGGTGTTTTGTCCGTCGTGTCAATTGTGTTTAAGCCGCTGGTATGGCTTTTGACGACTTCCACAAACCTCGTCCTTAAGCTTATCGGCATCAATCCGGAGGAGGACGAGACCGTAACGGAAGAAGAAATTCGCATGATGGTTACGGCAGGAAGCGAAAAAGGTGTAATCGATTCCGAAGAAAACGAGATGATTCAAAATGTGCTTGATTTCAACGATATTTCGGTTGAGGAGCTTTGCACGCACAGAACCGATGTCGTGATGCTCTACACGGAAGATTCGCTTGCCGACTGGAAGGAAACAATCATAAGCAGCAGACATAACTACATGCCTGTCTGCGGTGAAGACAGCGACGACATCATCGGCGTTATGGATGTTCGTGATTTTTTCAGAATGGAGTGGTCGGAAGGCTTGACGAAAGAAACTGTTTTGGAAAAATGCCTGCGAAAAGCGTACTTTGTGCCGGAAAACATGAAGGCGGATGTGCTTTGCAAAAGGATGAAGGAAACTGGCGTGCATTTTGCGGTGGCAATCGATGAATATGGCGGGATGAGCGGTATTGCAACCATGCATGACCTTGTGGAATTGCTAATCGGTGAATTGTTTGAGGAAGGCGAAACGCCAAGGCCTGCGGAAATCGAGCCGTTGGGCGAAAATAAGTGGAAAATTCAAGGGTTTGCGGACATCGAAGATGTGGCGGAAGAGCTGGACATCGCGCTGCCGATGGAGGAATACGATACTTTCGGAGGATATATTCTGGGAGAAATGGGAAACATACCGCCGGACGGGACCGCTTTCGAATTGGAAACAGACAGGCTGATGATAAAAGTCGAGAACGTCAAGGAACACCGAGTCGCATCCGCGGTGGTAACAAAGAAAAACGAATAAAAAATACGGGCGGAGCGAGTATTCTTCGCCCGTATTATTTTACATACATTTAACATAGATTTATTTAATGGGGTTTTGAGCGAAATGCAAAGAATGGATTGAGACATTGAAATTTCAACGAAATGCAAACATTACAAAAAATGTAAAAACGATTACAAAACATCAAAAAATGAGTGAATAAGTAACAAGTAAGTAACAAAAATTCATTTATTTAATATCGAATTTATCAATCTCATTAAGCAGGTCTTCAATGTATGCATGGGTGTAAACTTTTTCTGTTATGTCCTGCGTGGCATGACCTACAATTTTTTTCATCAGAGATTGGTTCAGGTTGCATCCAGCGGCAATACTGATGAATGTATGCCTGCATTCATGCGGACTGTGATTCATTCCCATATGTTCCATGAATGGCTCAAAAAAATTGTAAAGATAAAGTGGATACTTGATTTGCTTTCCTTTGTTGTCTCGGAACAAAAATTCACCGTCGCTTGCAGCACTAAACCGTTTTTCCAATAGTGGCAAAATCTGCTTGTGAATTGGAACGATACGAACTGCCGCATCCGTCTTTGTGCCGTGTAGGTCTATCCAACGTTCGTTCAAATGCAGATCTTCCTTTTTCAGCGACAGAAGTTCGCTGATTCGTATTCCAGTATAAATCTGCACAAGAATTGTATCTACAAGACTAATTCCAGATAGGCAGCCTTTATTCGGATCGGAAGTCCAGTCGATGCTGCGCCATATCTTTTTTATCTCTTCCCTGCTGAAAGGTGTCTTTACTTTTTCTTTTGCGACGGATGTTATTTTCAAACCGTCGGAGTAGTCTTTTTCAACAATTTCATTGTCTAAGCAAAATTCATAGATTGCATGGCATAGAATAATAATACCATTTTGCGTGCCTTTGGACTTATCTGCATATTGGTCAATAACATCCTGCATGTGTGCTTTCTTGATGTCACACATACGCATTTTGGCGATTCTATCACATTTTTTGAACGCATAGACATAGGTGTTCTTCGCAGACTTGGCCATTTGCGAAAACTTTCTTTCAAATAGAATGTTATATATCTCTCCGAACGTAATTTTTCTGGCATCAAGGTCATATGGGTTTTTGTTATATTCTGCTTGAGCAATCAACGCTTCTTGCCTTGTGGCATAATAGCCGACTGCCTTTTGGAGTTGCCGTCCTACAGGTGCCTGTTGCCTTCGTGCAGCTGCGATTTCATCTGAAACGATGCGGAATGTCTCTTCGGTCAAAAACTCTCTCAAATCGTCGATTTTAGGCACAGGATTGGATAGGGCATAACCTGTTGTTACATAAAGTGCCCACGGCTTCCGCCTATTCCCAGAGAGCTTCTTGATGCAGCCATAGCCGTTCGGATTTTTCATTTTTGCCATTGTATTCCTCCTTTCTTTCGATTCTTGCGCCAACAGGGGTGGGTGTTGTTTTATTAACTTAGTCGAATTATGGTGCTATTTGGTGTTATTAAGTGCCATTAGGTGCTATTTGGTGATTTTTCCTGTTGCATTTCTTAAAAAAATGTGTATAATAATAAGTGAAGAAACGCCGCCAGAGAATGCGAGGGTGTATCACCAGCGTGCTAGACACGTGGGAGTCGCACTGGGGGTTTTTTCATTTTTTGCGTTGGCACAGGTAATGACCTTCAAAATAACTCGGAGCAGGTTTCATATCATCTCTATAGAATTTCAGCCCATACTTGTCAATAGAACCATTGTGGGAATATATTCTATCTTTTAGGTTGTTCATGTAGCATGGTACTACAAAGCCATAGGAATTTATTTCGTAAGCTCTAAACATCGTGGTGGCACAAATATCCGCAAGCTGCAGCATATCCCATTGCGAAGCCTGTTTACTCGTTATTTTGTCAAAACGATTCGAAAGCTGATTATACTGATAATGCAGAAGCTTATCTTGAATGTACTGAATAAGTTCTTTATCTCGGCTTGTACCTCTGCTTGATAGAACGATGTCGGCTCGGGAATCTTTGGATCTTAAAAACCAAGAAACACGCTCCAAGAGTATCCTGCACATATAGTTATATGTTTTAATACTGTCTTTTAATGGGCATATGTCAGTGTCCATTAAAACATTTACGGTCGTAAAATCTTTATCTTTGATTTGAGCAACAACATAAGAGGTCTTGAAAAAGTCATTTAACTTTCTAAGATGAATTTCTTTTAAGTTCAACTTGCTTTTTATGTGAGAAAGTGCTGCCCTTATATCGCTTTCTTTTTCTTTTTCAACGATGACTGCCGTAATAATAAACCATTTGGTTCCGCGTTGTATTCCTAAGTCTCCAGCTTCATCAATGTAGACTGTATATTTTTTTGAGTTTTCCATAACATATCCTTTCCCTATCCCCATCACACTTTTTCCCTAAATATTACCTGTGGATTCCGCCTCTTCTCAACTGTACAATATTGTTATGCGCTCCTGCTGTGGAAGGAGAGCATATGAGAAGAGAGTACAGATACATAAATGATTCAAACATTTATGCCATATACATCAAGTCGCTAGAGCTTTTAATCGTTTCAACCAACTTAGACGGGCAAAATGGATTGATTTATATATTTTAAATAGTGTGTTTAGCAGGGGCGCTTACACTTTTCTTTTCATGCGCTTTCCGCTCTTCTGCTTTCCGTTCTTCCGCGATTTGCTGTGCAACGAGATAGGATGCGTCAAGAGAATACTTTCCAGTATCTCTCACATATTCCGCATATTCAATGACACGATCTTGTCCGTCATCGTTTAGGTTGCGGAAAATTTCAACGACATGCTTTTCTTTCGGGTTCGCCTTCTCGCTATTTTCAATAAAATCATTTCTATGATTAGCTTCTATTATCTGCGCGACAGTACCACGGTCTTCTTCTGCAACACACTCGAGATTGAACAAATCTTTCTTGAGCTGCTCTATATCGCAAGTGGCAATCATAAGTTCCATAAAGTTTACGCCCATAGCGTCTGCTACCTGCATAACACAACCGACCGAGGGTTCAACAGGTTTGTTGGAACCAGGACGTTTGTTTTTTTCGAGAACAGATATATAAGATTTACTTAGACCGCTTTTTTTTGCAAAATCGTCCATACTCATGTTGTTCTCGCTTCTGTACATCTTTATATATTCACCAAGTGTTGGCATACAACCACTCCTTTCAAAATGTTTGTTTAACACATTATACAACTGACACAAAAAAATGTCAAACATTTTAGACGAAAAGTGTTGACAAGGCACACGCAACATGTTAAACTATGTCTAACAAAGTGAACAAAAACGAAACGAAATTGGGAAAGGCGAAGGTAGGAGAGATGAAAGTCAACAGCAGAGAAGAAGCATGGAAATTGGTAAACAGATTTTTTCCAACAGATTATGAAAAAGACGAAGTGAGCAGTCAAAATGCAGGTTATCCAATTTACAAGTCAACTTCTTCATCTGAAGAATACAGATTTGCACGGATTGCAGACCTGAATTGCAGATTAGAAGTGAATGACGGAATCCAGACAATTAACATCTGGATTGAAGAAATTGAAGAAAAGGAGACAAAGACAATGGCAGCAACAGTCAGACACATGAGGGGAGAATTTGAGGAGTACAAGATTGAAAACATTGTAAGTGTTCAGTACATCGCAGGAAATTTAATGGTCACATACATGAAAGATGACACGGTTGCAACTGGAGTATACAACAGCAACACCGTAATCGTAGAAATTCACTAAAGGAGGGAAAAGGAAAAAATGAAGATGATAGTATTCGAAAAAAAAGAATTGGAAAAACCGTACCACAAGATCATCAGAGAGATACCAGCAGAGTTTTCAACACAGGAAATGGACAGAATCTCGAACTTGCTTTGTAAAAAATTAAATGATGGTATTATCTTAGATTATCAGGTTGAATTGTTGAATTAGTGCAGGATCATACAGCCGAGGGGCAGCAGCAAAACTGCCCGTGAAGGGAGAATGAAATGATTTATACAATAGAAAGAAGATGTGAGTTCGGCGGTGGTACAATGCAAGCACACTATGAGGTAAGAAGATATGAACGAAGAACAAAGATCGGCATTCTGGTAGATGGAAAGACCTTGAAAAGAACGAAAACAAAAGCGGATGCCAAAGACTACTGCGGAAGAAAGGGCATAGCCTATGAGGAGTAAGGGCTGGAAACAGCCCACCTTAATGCAGCTGGTGCCGACATTTGTGTCGGTGCCAAAGGTCGCAAGCCCTGAAAATGCAGAGCGAGGAAAAACAAAGAAAGGAAGTTAGAAATGTCAAAGTCATTTAATATCAAAGAAATTAGAGAAAAAAAAGGAATGACGCAAGAAAAATTATCTCAAATCTCAGGTGTTTCAAGAGCCATTATTGCTGGATTGGAAAGTGGTGCACGTGCCAACACGCAAACAGACACGCTTCTCAAAATTGCAAAGGCGCTTGAGGTTGAGGTGTCGGATATTTTTTTACCTTGAGCGTCTAACATGTTAGATTGGCGTGAGAAAGCGAGGTGAGAAATATGAGAGTGAGAGGAACGGATTCGGCAAAAGAAAAGCTGAAACATGTATCAACCTGTGATCTTGTGCAGGAACTGGCATTGCAAAACAGAGAATCACCGACTACCTGATGAAGAAAGCACTTGCAGTTGTCGAGGTGGTCGAAGATGAACTTTGAGGGAAAGAAAGGAGCAGACAATGACAGTGAAGGAAGTTGCAAAGATGATTGGCTGTTCAGAATTAACGGTTCGTGTAGGACTGCAGCAGGGTGTATTCCCGTTCGGAACAGCATTTAAAACCAAGGAAAGTAACAAGAGTTATGTCTATGTGATTTACGCTGAAAAGGTTAGAGAGTACATAGGTGAGAAGCAATGAAAAAATACAGAGTAAGAGAAAAAAGCCTTGCATGGCACATTGTGAGAGCAAAAAAGCCGCTTCAAATCATAGGAATGTCAATTGCAATTTTGGCGATATTTGCAGGGATGTCGGCAGCTGCTGCGGATGAGCTTGAAACCTACAAATTAGCCTATGCGAATGCACAGATTGAAGAAGATGTCAAGCCAGCGGAGAAAGCCGCTGAAACAGGCACACAGAAGCCAAAAACGGTATCTGAATGGACAAGCATCGGTGAATTCAAACTGACTGCCTATTGCCCATGTGAAAAGTGCTGCGGCATCTGGGCAAAGAACAGACCGAACGGCATTGTGTACACAGCCAGCGGTGCGAAAGCTGAAGCAGGAAAAACGATTGCTGTTGATCCAGATGTGATTCCATACGGCACAGAAGTGAAGATTGGCGATCATACATACATAGCACAGGACACAGGCGGCGCAATCAAGGGCAGCAAGATTGATGTCTACTATGATGACCATTCAGCCGCACTGAAGCACGGTGTCAAGTATGCAGAAGTCATGGTGAAGGCAGGTGAAGTGTAATGCTGCCAGATAACTATGACTTGTGGAATGACCACGAATGGCAAAAAGAACGGCAGCTGAAGAAGCGGCCAATCTGCCGTGAATGCGGTGAACATATTGCAGATGAATACGGCTTCCAGTTCATTGGCAAATGGTACTGCCCTGACTGCATAGACCGCCACAAAGTATGCATAGAGGAAGAATGAAATGAAAGTAAGAATCACAGAAACATTATCAAGGGTTATTGAAGCAGAAAGCGTTGCTGATAAATATGCAGCCAGTGAAATTGTGCTGGATGCAGATGATTTTGTCTGCTTTGCAATAACAGAAGAAAAGGGTGAAGAACATGGTGACAATGCAGACATTCAAGAGCCGTGAAGAATGGCTGGACGCACGAACAGGCAGGATTGGCGGCAGTGATGCAGCT
>FR882013.1:15796-24317 GCA_000435615.1 Firmicutes bacterium CAG:238
ACCAATGTGGAACTGTGGGAAGAAAAAGAAGGGCTGCGGCAGCAAGAAGATATTTCAGAAAAGCCATATGTCAAATACGGAACGCAAGCTGAAATGCACCTGCGCGGTCTGTTCAGGCTTGACTTCCCTGAATATCAGGTTTTCTACGAGGAAGGCAATATGTGGTTCAATGACAAGTTCCCTTTTGCTCATGCATCACTTGACGGCTGGCTGGTGGATCAGGACGGCAGAAAAGGGATTCTGGAAATCAAAACCACAAACATTTTGCAGTCAATGCAGAAGGAAAAGTGGAAGGGCAGGATTCCTGACAATTACTATATTCAGCTGCTGCATTATTTCATGGTCACAGAATTTGATTTTGCGATCTTGAAGGCACAGTTGAAGTTTGACTATGGCGGTGACATCGTGCTGCACACAAGGCACTACAAGGTTGAGCGGTCAGAGGTCGAAGCGGACATCAAATATTTGCAAAATTCAGAAATGACATTCTGGAAGCAGCTTCAGGCAGGCAAAAAGCCAGCACTGTTGCTTCCTGAAATATAAGAAAGTGAGGACAAACAAATGGAATTCAAAATCAACGAAGTGCAGATTCCTGAAAAGCCAACATTCAACTATGAGGAATTGAAGCAGGAACTGCAAGAAAAAGCAAACATGTATGCATCGCTGGTATACGGTGATGACGAAAGCAAGCAGGCAAAATCCGACAAGGCAAACCTGAACAAGCTGAAGAAGGCACTGAATGACGAACGAATAAGGCAAGAAAAAGAGTACATGAAGCCATTCAATGAATTCAAGGCACAGGTGAATGAGATCATCGGCATCATTGACAAACCTATCAGCGTGATTGATGAACAGGTCAAGCTGTTTGAGGAAAAGCAGAAGGATGAAAAACTGGAAAAAATCAAGGAATTCTGGGAAGGCACAGAACATCCTGATTGGCTGCATTGCAAGCAGATTTTCGATTCAAAATGGCTGAACACTACAACCAGCATGAAGAAGGTGCAGGAAGCCATTGAAGAACGGCTGGCACAGATTGATGCGGATGTCAAGACCATTGGCAGCCTGCCAGAATTCAGCTTTGAAGCACTGGAAACCTACAAGATGGCACTAGACCTGAACAGAGCCATTGCAGAGGGTCAGAGATTGGCAGACATTCAGAGAAGAAGACAGGAATCCGAAGCTGCAAGACTGAAGGCAGAAGCTGAAAAAACGGTGGTTGAAACCAAAATACCGCCAGCAACAGAGCCAGTCAAAATAGAAGCTGCACCATCAAAGCAATGGATAAAGTTTGCAGCCCTGTTGTCCACAGAAGATGCAGCAGCACTGAAGGCATTCTGCGACAGCAGAAGCATTGAAATCAAAGCGATTTAAGAAAGGTAAAGGTGAAAAGTAATGGCAGGAAAAATCAAACACATGAAAAGAAGCCACAAGACATATACGAAAAGCCCTGTTTTCAAAAGCAAAGACTGTGCAAAGCATGACTATAGTTTATTCAATTTAATTTTCGGAAAGAGAGGAAAATTAAATGGCAGTAGGTAATCATCTGGCAAACAGACAGCAGGGCAGACTTGGCATTGCAGCATATCTGTCACAGGATGCTGTGAAAACCAAAATCAATGAGGTAATAGGCGGCAAGGACGGACAGCGTTTCATTTCTGCAATCGTATCAGCCACAACTAACAATCCGATGCTTCAGGAATGCAGCAACGGTTCAATTTTATCGGCAGCAATGCTTGGTGAATCCCTGAAGCTGTCACCATCACCGCAACTTGGTCAGTATTATCTTGTGCCATTCAATGACAAGAACAAAGGCAAGGTGGCACAGTTCCAGCTTGGATATAAGGGATATATTCAGCTGGCAATCAGAAGCGGTCAGTACAAGAAGCTGAATGTGCTGGCAATCAAGGAAGGCGAACTGGTCAGATTCGATCCACTGAATGAAGATATTGAAGTCAACTTGATTGAAGATGAAGATGCAAGGGAAGCAGCTGCAACAATCGGCTATTATGCAATGTTTGAATACACAAACGGCTTCAAGAAAGCCATGTACTGGTCAAAGAAGAAAATGGAAGCACATGCCCTGAAGTATTCACAAGGATATGCAGCCGACAAGAGAAAAGGCACGAACTGGACATTCTGGTCAAAGGATTTTGACGGCATGGCATACAAAACTATGCTGCGACAGCTGATTTCAAAGTGGGGCATCATGTCAATCGAAATGCAATCGGCTATTGATGCAGACATGGCAGTCATCAATGATGACGGAACAAAAGACTATGTTGACAACCAGCCTGAAGCACAGGTGATTGAAGCTGAAGCAACAGTGATTGAATCAGAACCAGTGCAGGAAGCACAGAAAGCTATAACCGAAACCAATGAAGTGCAGCAAGCACTGTTTGGGAAATAGAAAGGCGGTAAATTATGAGCAAGATTGATTTAAGAGAAATGGTTGGCGGTGCTTTGCAAGACAAGTTCCAGCATTCGTTCGAAAGAGTGATGGAAAACCTGCAAGATCGCAACACACCATTCAAGGACAAAAGGGAAATTATCATCAAGATGACCTTTGCACAGAATGAACAGCGTGACAATGTGGTGGCATCGGTTAAAGTGACCGAAAAACTGGCCAGTCAAGGCGAATTGACAACACAGTTTGCAATGGGAAAAGACCTGCGGACTGGTGAAGTAATCGCTGAAGAATATGGAAACAACCAGCTAAAAGGTCAGATGGCGCTTGACACTAAAGTGGCAAAGGTTGACATGGAAACTGGCGAAGTGCTGGAAGAAGAAACTGTTGTTGATTTTAGAAAGGTAAAAGGTGAATAGGATGTTAAAAGAAGCGTTACAGTACATTGTGGGGTTGAGCGAAGCTAAAAAAGAAGTAATACATGGTGATGTGTATTCGGACAAGCCACTGCACAGAATTGATACATATTGCCCGAAGGCTGACAGTGTGACGGTTCACACGCTGTCAAGTTTGCTGGACTACATAAATGGCACTTCAGATATATTGGCCGATAAGATGATTGTAGCCGTGGAAAGCCCTACAACAGTGCGGCTGTATTCAGAACTGGATTGCAACCGTGACCGAGAATATTTGATGGTAGCAGAAGCATTTCTTCCGAAATTTTATTTTAACCAGTTCATTGATCAGGAAAGCTTTTGCATTGCCCTTCAGTCAAAGTTCATTCAGAACGATGATCGTGACCTGCTGCTGAAGTTTGCAGGTACTGTGGAATCTGGAACTGTCGCACAGTATGGTGATGATGGTGTCACGCAGAAAGCAACAATCAAGACGGGTCTTGCATCAAAGGGCGAAGCAATCCTGCCGAATCCTGTCAAACTGAAGCCATTCAGAACATTCCTTGAAATTGATCAGCCAGAATCTGATTTTATCTTCAGAATGCGTGAAGGTCGCGGTGTGGAATGTGCCATCTATGAAGCTGACGGTGGTGCGTGGCAGATTGAAGCAATGAAAAGAATCAAAGCATATCTTCAGGAAGCACTGGAAGATATGCCACAGTTTACGGTTATAGCATAAGATTTCAGGCAGTTTTTGTGGCTGGTCGGTCAATTTATCAAGATTAGCCACAAAATCACTGTAAAAGGAAATCAGAAAGGAATAGGGTATGAATAGCGTTGTACTTATAGGCCGCCTGACAAGAGACCCTGAAATCAGGTACACGGCAGGAACACAAATGGCAGTTTGCACTTTTACGGTGGCAATTGACAGACCTGTGAAAGCAGGCAGTGAAAAACAGACAGATTTTCCAAGGGTCACATGTTTTGGAAAGCAGGCTGAAAATTGCGAAAGATTTCTTGCAAAGGGTCGGTTGGTCGGTGTGCAGGGAAGAATCCAGACAGGCAGCTATACCAACAAAGACGGTGCGACAGTATACACTACAGATGTTGTGGCTGATCGTGTGGAATTCCTTGAATGGGGTGACAGAAAACAGTCTGGTGCAGCAGCGGCAGGTCAGGAAGATGTGCCTGAAGGATTCGCTGCGATTGATGAAGATATACCATTTTAAGGGGTGATAACATGAACATTGAAGTCGGAAGCTATGTTCTGAAATCTGATGGGCTTTCCATGTGGATTGAACAGAAATACATAGGAAAAAGCAAGGACGGAAAAGAAAAGGAATCTGTAAAAAGGGTCACAGGATATTTGCCAACATTTCAAATGTTGCTTCAGAACTTTGTGCAGCACAAAGTCAGAGATTCAGAAGCAGTCAATGTGCAAGAAATTCTGAATGATCTGGCGGCTGTTGAAAAAGAACTGCATGTGCTGGCTGAAGGCATCGGCAAGGAACTTGACAAGAAGGTGAAAAATGAAATGCATTGGAACATCAGAGGAAGAATACAACACAGTCAGACAGAAGAAAAGAGCCACGCTGGTTATATACAGAACGCTTTCAGGTCTTAACGAATATACCAAGGCTTGTAGAAGCAACAAGTTCGTTGGGGCGAAGATGAAAAAAACAACCGAAGATATTATCACATGGCACATCATGCAGCAGAAACTCGGACACTTTGAAGGCAAGATCAAACTTGCCTTCAGGTGGTACGAACCGAACAGGAAGCGTGATCTTGACAACATCTGCTTTGCAAAGAAATTCATTCTGGATGCACTGGTATCATCAGGCACGATTGAAGCTGACAGCTGGCGGTGCGTGGTGGGCTTCACTGATAACTTCTTTGTAGACAACGATAATCCGAGAATTGAGGTTGATATTTATGAACAATAATGTGCTGCATCCGCAGCATTACTGCGGAAAAATCGAAACAATAGATTTTATCAAGGACAAGCTTGGCGATGGGTTCACACCATACTGTCTGGGCAATGTTATGAAATACATATCACGGTATGACAAGAAAGGCAATCCGCTGGAAGATTTAGAGAAAGCAGCGGTGTATCTAGGATGGGCGATTGAAGCCATGAAAGGCGGTGGAAGCGATGAAATTAAGAAACATGACTGAACTTGTCAAAACGATCATGGAACAGCAGCCAGAAACGAGATCAAGTGACAGTCTGCTGTATATCGAAGTGCTGAAAAGAACAACAAGCCAGAATGTGCTGAACATGCCAGTATGGTTATTCTATCAAAATTTGACTGAATGGCAGCTGCCATCAATTGAAACAGTCGGAAGGTGCAGACGGAAAGCACAGCAGGAGAATCCACACCTGAAGGCAAAGCCCGAAGTGGAAGATTTCAGGTATGACAGGGAAACAGAATTCATTGAATTTGCTGTGAAAGGGTGATTGGGCATGGCAGAAAGGCGAATGTTTGCAAAAACAATAATTGACAGTGATGCTTTTCTGGATATGCCTTTAAGCACGCAGTCGTTGTACTTCCATCTTTCTATGCGTGGCGATGATGACGGATTTATCAACAATCCGAAGAAGATTCAAAGAATGATAGGTGCGTCTGACGATGACCTGAAACTGCTGATTGCAAAAAACTTCATCATCCCTTTTGAATCAGGAATTGTTGTGATTAAACACTGGAAGATTCACAACTACATAAGGGGGGATAGAAAAAAAGAAACAGTATATCCTGAAGAAATGTCATTGCTGGAAACAAAGGGAAATGGTGCATACACATTGATTGGAACTGCACCAACTATTGAAGAAAATAATAGTTCAGGAGAAACACCACGGCAAAAGGCATATAGAGAAAGCAGCCTTCCATATAGCTTTGAATACAAAATAAGGCAGGCATTCACAGGACATCCATGCCCTATATGTGGAGCAACAATGCAAAGAGATTTTGAAGATGGAATTGAAACAAGAAACAGAATTCCAACAATTCAACACAATGTGCCTATTTCAAAGGGCGGCAGGCATGAACTTGGAAATATATCTGTTATCTGTAAAGAATGTAATATAACGCTTCAAGATACGGAAACGGATGACTTGAATGCCGTAGAAGTCATTGAAGAATGGGAAAAAATATGCAATGACGGTCAAGTGCCTGTCAAGTGCCAGTCAAGCGACAGTCAAGTGACGGCACAGGATAGGATAGGTAAGGATAGTATAGGTAAGGATAGTATAGAGTATAGCGGCATCATGGATGCCTTCAACAGCCTTTGCCCTTCCCTTCCTTCCGTCAAATCCCTTTCAGAAGCACGAAAAAAGGCGATTAGGGCGAGATTAAACAGCTATTCGGAGGAAGATATACTTGAAGCCTTTAAGAAAGCTGAAAACAGCGATTTTCTGAAAGGTAAGAACAACCGAAACTGGCAGGCAAACTTTGACTGGATCATAAAAGACGCAAACATGGCAAAGATTCTTGACGGCAACTATGACAACCACAAGCCAGCAACGAATCAGGACATGAATGACCTTGATGAATTCTTTTAAGAGGTGAACAACATGATTGACATTGACAAAATATCGGCTTCTGTGCCGAAAAGCGAAAATGAATACATAGGTGAAAGCGGCTTGCTGTACTGTAAAAAGTGCGACGAGCCAGTGGAAACAATCATCACTGTGCCAGTCATAGGGGAAAGAAAGGTCAGATGTATCTGTGAGTGCAGGCGAAAGGAACGAGATGCAGCAGCAGAACAGGCGAAAAGGGATGAATTTGACAGAAACAGAAAAATATGCTTTGCAGGTTCATCCCTTATGACTTGCACCTTTGAGAATTCCGAAGAATCAGACTTTCTGAAGATGGCAAAGAACTATGTCGAACATTTTCGTGACTTCAAGAAAATGAGCAAAGGGCTGCTGCTATATGGAACAGTCGGCACTGGCAAAAGCCACATGGCAGCCTGCATTGCCAATGCCCTGATTGATCAGGGGTACAAGGTGCTAATGTCAAACTTTGCAACGATGGTGAACATACTGCAATCAAGCTTTGACGGCAAGCAGGAATACATAAACAGCTTGAACAGGTATGCATTATTGATTATAGATGATTTAGGTGCTGAAAGAAAATCGGATTTCATGCAGGAACAGGTTTTCAATATCATCGATGCACGGTATCGGTCAGGGCTGCCAATGATAATTACAACAAACTTGACGGCGGAGGAAATGAAAAAGCCGACGGAAATCGGACAGAGCAGGATATATGACAGGATTCTTGAAAGATGTCATCCAGTGGCGGTGCAAGGGCAGTCTATCAGGCGGCAGCATTTAAGGGATGAATTCAGACAGACAGAAATGATTTTGAAGGGGGATTGACATGAGAGCCAAAGACTATTTGAACCAGATTAGCAAGATTGACAGACTGATAGAAAACAAGATTGCTGAAATGGAATACTGGAAAGCTATTGCGACAGGCACAACAGCCTATTCTGAAGGTGATCGTGTTCAATCCACAGGCAGCAAAGAAAAAATGGCGGATGCCGTGGCAAGGTATATTGACATGGAAGGCGAAATCAACGCTGACATTGACAGACTGATAGATAAGAAGCAGGAAGTCATCACCACCATTGAGCAGCTGCAAACAGACGAGTATGACATATTACATAAAATCTATGTGCAGTTTAAGACATTTCAGGAAGTGGCTGCCGAAAAGGGCAAGTCATATTCATGGGTAACATCAAAGCACGGCAGAGGGCTGGCAAATTTACAGCGAATCTTAGAAGGGAGAAAAAATGACAAGCATTGAAAAAATTAAAGAACTGGTGCAGCAAGAACTGAACGAAGCAAATGAAATCCATCCACAGTTTCATTCCGATCACGAAGCATGGGCAGTGATCGAGGAAGAAGTGGAAGAGTGCAAAGAAGCACTGGGATGTTTACGAAGCTACATGCGAGTGATATGGAGAGGAATCAGAGAGGATAAAGACATTGACGAATTGCTGACATTTGCACAAAGACAAGCGATGAGTTTGGCAGCGGAAGTAATTCAGGTTGCAGCAATGTGTGAGAAAGGACTGGCAAGATATGCAGATACTGAAAACATGTGAAGTATGCGGCAATCAGTTTATCGGAATCAAAAGAACAGCGAAATATTGCAGCGAGCCGTGCAGAAATGCAGCGATGAAGGAAAGGCACAAAATCCTGCAAGCCGAAAAAGCTGAAAGAGCCGCAAGAGAAAAAGAAAATGAAAAACTAAAAAAGCCGATATGGCAGCTGAATGAGGAAGCACGGAAGCTGGGGCTGTCATACGGACAGTATCAGGCTACGAGAATGGCGAAAGGAGAAGGAAATGATTGAATATGCAAAAAGAGAACTGGAACTGATTGGTAAAGACGAAGACGGAATGCAGGAATTGATGAACAAGAACATTCTTGAAATCGTGGAAATATTTTCGAAACAAGGGCACAGCGGATTTTCTGCTGGATATGCACTGAATGTTCTGGAAAGGCTTTTGAGATATAAGCCTTTAACACCATTAACAGGCGATGGCAACGAATGGAACGGAACGCAAAACAAAAGATGTTCAAGTGTATTCAAAAAAGAAGATGGAACATTTGAAGATATTGACGCAATTATCGTGTCAGACAATGGCGGAATTACTTGGTTTACAAGTGGCAGATTCAGAAAGAAAATCACATTCCCATATTTACCGCC
>FR882013.1:24350-26625 GCA_000435615.1 Firmicutes bacterium CAG:238
CCCCGCCAATACATCCCGAAAAAGTTTACATTGAATACACGGAAGATGTGCCAGCAGGATTCACAGGCGATAAATACGAAATCATTACAGAACAGCCCGAAAGAATAAAGGCACTTTATGAGAAGAAAAGAAGAGAGTTTGACGAAGCATTGAAGGAGAATGAAGATGGAGTTTAATTATTTGGTTGAAAAGAAGAGGATGCATAATAGTTTGGGGCGAACAGATGGCCAATGTGTTGGTGTAGAATGTACTGCATGCCCATTATCAAGGGACAACAATGATTTTGATTCTATTTGTGGTGATTTTGAAATCGAACATCCCATCGAAGCAACCGAGATTGTTCGCAAATGGGCAGAGGAACATCCACGAAAGACGATGAAAGATATTTTGCTTGAGAAGTTTCCAAATGCAAAGTTAGATTCGAGTACTCAACGCCCCTTAGCGTGTGCGTTTGCTTTAGGATTGTGTCCAAAGTGTACGCCATTTGACGATTGTGAAGACTGTTGGAACACGGAGGCAAAAGAATGAGACTAATAGACGCTGACGAATTGAAAGAATGGATAACAGCACATTGCGACATCGAACTGGAACCTGTTATTGAAAAAGAAGTTTTGCGTGTTATTGACGATCAACCAACAGTAATTGACATGGACAAGGTTATCAAATCAATAACAAACATGGAAGACAAAGCGGTTAAGCGTGCCTGCGAAGCAAGGCGAAGCAAAATTGGTAGCCTATTACATCAAAGGAATTGCAAACAGAATGAATTATTTTGTCAGATGCAAGTAAAAACGATGCAAAAGAACGCAAGGATGCAGACGGAAAGAAGGAGCTGCGGAAGTATGGAATAAACAGGAGGAATAAAATGAAAAATTGGGAATTTTATGAGGAAGAATTAAAAAAGTATAACCTTGCTTTCGCTATGAAAGATAATCAAATATGCAGTTGTGCATCAGTCCCATGTAATAGATGTGCGTTCAATATGGATGAATCACGCACATGTAATGTAGCTAAAGTAAAATGGCTATATCAAGAACATAAAGAACCTATTGTTTTGACTGATGATGAAAAGGCATTGTGCAAATTGCTTGGCAGAGGTTGGATTGCAAGAGATGAAGATGGAATTTTGTATTGGTATAAAAATAAACCAAAAGAGAAGGGCGCGCAAATTTGGATATTCAGTGGTTTATCGTTTAGAATAACCAAAATTTTCCTTCAATGCAAATTCGACTTTATTAAGTGGGAAGATGAAGAACCATGGGAGGTAAAAGTAGATGACTAATTATGAAAAGTACAAAGAACAGATTGAAAAGCTTACTTGTTTAGGAATAAGTTTTAGGTTTAACAAAAAAACTGAAAAATTTGATGCTTGTTATAACATTGATTGCGAAGATTGTATGTTTAATGATGCAGGAAATTGTATCGACGATAAAATAAAATGGGCTTATGCTGAATACACAGAACCAGAAATTGACTGGTCAAAAGTGGCTGTTGATACACCGATTATGGTTTCAATTAATAATATAGATTGGTTTTGTAGACATTTTGCAAAGTATGAAGACGGTCTTATTTATGTTTGGGATGACGGAAAAACATCATATACAATAGATGTAACATCATGCTGGAACTATGCAAAATTAGCGGAAAAGGTGATATAAATGGCTAAGAAACGAAAGAAACGAAACTGCACTTGCTCGGACTGCATACATGAATGGGCGTGTCAGGCATGGAACATCGGGGTCATACATAATATGGACGCTACCATGTGTGCACCAAGAGAAACGCTAAAGGACAGCAATGCGTATTTTCTCGGTCGCAGGGAAGCTGAAAAAGAACTGGAAAAGTATAAGAAGGCTGTTGAGTTAATGGCTGAATACATTGTCACATTAGGCGGAGTAGACTATCACCTGTGTGATGAAATCCCGAAGGAGATTCACTTGAAACATCAGCCGAAAAATGATGGGAACTACGAGAACGAACCATGTCAGAAGTGCGTGGCAGAGTATTTTTTGATGAAAGGGGAAGCAGATGGAGATCAGGATTGAAATATCAGACGATGAACTGAAAGAAGCTGTCTTGAATGTAATCGCAGGGGCATATTATCGTGATTATTCGGCTGACAGAAATGTGGTGAATCGTGTTACAGCAGAATGCGTACGGCAAATAATTTATAAGGACAAGGAACGAATTATTGATAGAATTGTCGCACAGGCAAGCCGAGAATGTAAAAGTAAGGCTGTGAAAAAACTTGTTGGAAGTTTGGTGGGTGAGCAGG
>FR882013.1:26655-29858 GCA_000435615.1 Firmicutes bacterium CAG:238
ATTAGATGCCTGTTGCGGTAGCCGTATGTTTTGGTTTGACAAGCACAATCCATTAGTGACATTCATGGACAACAGAATCTTTGAAGATACTTTGTGCGACAGCCGAAGTTTGCGAGTAAAGCCCGATGTCGTAGGAGATTTCAGAAATATACCATACCCGAACGCCACATTCAATCTTGTAGTTTTCGACCCGCCGCATTTGCTAAAAGTCGGGGAAAACTCTTGGCTTGCGAAAAAATACGGCAAACTGGACGCTGATTCTTGGAAAGAAGATATAAAAAAAGGATTTTCTGAATGCTTCCGAGTTCTAAAAAAAGATGGAATATTGGTGTTCAAGTGGAGCGAGACGGATATTGCCGTATCAGATATTTTAAAACTCTCCGCACAAAAGCCGTTAATTGGCCACAAAAGCGGTAGATTGAATAAAACGCACTGGATAATGTTCGTTAAGGCAGGTGAACAGGAATGAAGGCAATTAGAAAAAAGATTTTACCAATATATTTTGATGCTGTGGAAAGCAGACAAAAGAATTTTGAAATCAGAAAAGACGATGATGATGTACAAGTTGGTGACAAACTGGTTTTAGGTGAATGGAAAGAAAATTACGGATACACTGGCAGATTTGCCACAAGAAAAGTGAAGTTTGTTCTGCGAAATGTGCCTGAATATGGGCTAAAAGAAGGCTATTGCATTATTGGTTGGTAAAGGAAAGGGAGCAGGAATGACAAACAGAGAATACATAATCAATCTGCTGCTGGACGGATTGCAAGAAGAAAAAGACTTCAAGCGAGTAAGCATTGACGATGGCGGGGCATCATATGAAGCAATGGTATACGACAATATCGCATGTCCGTATTGTGCAGGGGATGAAAGATGCCATTGCAACGGTTACGAGATCAGAAGGGAAAACTGCCATTCCTGCAAGGAAGAATGGCTGGATAGCGAAGTAGACGAATAACTTTAGCAAGAGAAAGTGAAAAATTATAAAAAAATGTATATGTTTGTATAATGTTGTATAACATTAGCGGACATGACCGTGCTACAATATAATCAGAAAAATTGAAAGTTTTTCATGATTTTTTCCTCTTATAAAAAATATCGCAAAAAGCCTGTCAGGAAGCTGATGGGCTTTTTATTTTGTGAAAATCCTGAAGAAAGGGGGTTATGCAATGGCAAAGATGACAGAGAAACAGAAGCGATTCTGTGACGAATACCTGATTGATTTGAATGCAACACAAGCAGCTATAAGGGCAGGATATTCACCAAGAACAGCGGAACAAGCAGCTTCAAGATTGTTAAGTTTCGTTAAGGTTCAAGACGAAATTTCAAAAGAAATGGCTGAACGCTCAAAGAGAACTGGAATCAATCAAGATAGGGTGCTAATGGAAATTGCAAAGATGGCATTTGTGAACATAGATGATGTGATTGACTTTGATACTGCACAAGTAAAGCCGACAGCAACTAAAGAAGACCTTGCTTGCATACAGTCTGTGAAGATAAAGCCGACAGAATTCGGTACTGAACGAGAAATCAAGCTGTGTGACAAGAAATCAAACCTTGAACTGCTAGGAAAGCACCTTGGCATGTTCAAAGATAAACTTGAAATTGATGCAGATATGGAACTGAACATCAAAATTGACTATGGTGACGAAGATGAACAAGAGAAAACCTGACGAATGGGAATGGCGGTGCATAGACGGAAACTGGACGAAGCGGCCAGCTGCATATTGCACCTATCATCACGGTGTGCTGACAGAAGCATTGATGAAGGTTCACAAATGCAAAGAAAGAGAATGTAAACGGCTGCGGCTTGAAGTTGACTGGGAAAATGAGGGCAGAGAAGTTGAAAGATAGGATGACAGTGAATGTTCTTGGAACAGAATATACGATTGAAAAGAGAAAAACAGAAGAAGATACAAATCTTCAGGAAGCTGACGGCTACATTGACACATCGGTCAAACTGATTGTGATTGAAGATATGCAGACAGAGCCGAACAGCAAACTTGACCTTGAAGGTTATACAAGACAAGTGATTAGGCATGAAATTGTTCATGCTTTTTTGTTTGAATCAGGAATGGATTCAAGCACATACATTTGCCGTGAGGGCTGGGCGAAGAATGAAGAGATGGTTGACTGGTTTGCAATCCAGTTTCCGAAAATTCTTGAAGTATTTAAGGTGGCTGATGCTTTGTGAACATAAATGTGCAAGCGAATCCTTGCTTCAAGGAAGTGAACCAGTCACAGAAGCGGTACATTGTGATGCGTGGTTCCGCTGGTTCAGGCAAGAGCGTTGACACAGCACAGAATTACATCCTGCGGCTGATGAATGATAAGGGCAGAAACCTTGTGGCAATGCGAAAATCAGACATCACGAACCGTGACAGCACTTTTGCTGAACTGACAGGGGTGCTTTACAAGATGTTCGGTGATAAGGCTGAAGCATATTGGAAGATAAACAGAAGCCCTTTGATGTTGACATGCAGACACAACGGCAATCAGATTATATTTAGGGGCATGAACGATGACAGGCAGCGTGAAAAGCTGAAGTCAATCACATTTCCGAAAGGCAAGCTGACGGATGTGTGGCTGGAAGAAGCAACAGAGTTCACACAGGCAGACCTTGAAATCATTGATGACCGTTTGCGTGGCGAACTGCCAGCAGGACAATTCTATCAGATACGAATGACTTTCAATCCAGTCAATAAGAATCACTGGATAAAGAAAGTCTTTTTTGATTTACCTGACAAGAATGTGCTGACACATCACAGCACATACCTGATGAACCGATTTATTGATGAAGCATACAGGCAGAGGATGGAGCGAAGAAAGCTGGTTGACCCTGAAGGCTATCAGATTTATGGGCTTGGCGAATGGGGCGAGATTGGCGGCTTGATTCTGCACAACTGGAAGATTGAAGAAGTCAGTCAGAACCTGAATGACTATGATGATGTTGCCATTGGTCAGGACTTTGGTTTCAACCATGCAAATGCAATCCTGCTGCTGGGGCTGCGTGATGATAATGTTTATATCATTGATGAAATATACCTGTTTGAGAAGGACACATCAGAAATCATTCAGGAAGCCTTAAAACATGCACTTCCAACAAATAAGCAGATGTGGTGCGATTCAGCAGAGCCTGACAGAATCAAGATGTGGCAGAAAGGCGGCTACAATCGTGCAAGAGGTGTTGACAAAGGCGGTTC
>FR882013.1:29880-79081 GCA_000435615.1 Firmicutes bacterium CAG:238
TTCAGCTGGCAGCGTGAAAGCACAGATTGACTGGCTGAAGCAGCGGATAATATATGTGCATCCGCGCTGCGTGAATACCATCAAGGAAATGCAGCAGTGGAAGTGGAAGAAAGACGAAAGAACGGGTGAATATCTTGACGGACCAGTACCATTCCAAGATGATGCAATGGCTGCCCTGCGTTACGGTGTAGAAGGCTGGCGAAAGATAAAGAAATGGCTGGTATAGAATAAAAAGAAAGAGTTGTTGCAATGGATAAAGAAAACATACAAGTATTTCAGGGCGATTGCCTTGAATTGATGAAAAGAATTCCTGATAAGTCGGTTGATTTGGTCACCATCGATCCGCCATACGAGTTTGCACAGCATGGCGGTGGCGGTGCGTTTGGCAGCAGAAAAAGGGAATATCACAATGAACTGGAAGCAGACACATTGACAAAGGGATTTGATACAGCTGTACTTGACGAACTTGTTCGAGTTATGCGGAAAGTTAATATATACATATGGTGCAATAAAGAACAAATAAAGCAGTATTTGGAATATTTTGATGGCTGTAATATGGATTTGCTGACATGGCACAAAACAAATCCTGTGCCTACATGCAACAATAAATATTTAAGCGACACAGAATATCTGCTGTTTTTTAGGGAAAAGGGAGTTAAGGTGTATGGAAACTACCACACAAAGCGAAAGTTCTATGTCACACAGACGAACAAAAAAGATAAAGAAAAGTATATACATCCGACAGTCAAGCCAGTTGATATTATGCAGAACATAATAATCAACAGCTCGCAGGAAGGCGAATGTGTGCTTGATTGCTTCATGGGTACAGGAACAACGGGTGCAGCGTGTGTCTGCACTGGCAGACGATTCATCGGAATAGAAAAAGAACAGAAATATTTTGAGATTGCAAAGCAGCGGATTGAAGAAGCTGCTTTTTCTTATTCTTATGCAGAAAGAAGGTGAAAAGATTGCTGAAGATAGAGGAAATCACACAATTGATTGCCGAAGATATATCAAGCGAAAAGAAAAAGCTTGCAAGAAAAGGTCAAGATTACTATGAGGGCAAGCATGACATCCTGACATACAGGCTTTTTTATTACAACGCTGACGGCGAACTGGTTGAGGACAAATACAGGTCAAATATTAGAATATCACATCCATTCTTCACAGAACTGGTTGATCAGGCTGTGCAGTACGGACTGTCAGGCGGTTCGTTTGTAAAAACGGATGATCCACAGCTTCAAAATGAACTTGACAGCTATTTCAATGATGAATTCTATGCTGAACTGGCGGACACCATGACGGACGCAAAGGCAAAAGGGTTTGCCTATATGTACGGCTATAAGGACGAAAAAGACATGCTGGCATTTCAAAACGCTGACAGCTTGGGTGTTGTGGAAGTCGAAGCACGGTTTGCGTCAGACAAACAAGACCACATTCTGTATTGGTATGTTGACAGAATCGACAAAGACAAGAAAAAAGTCAAGAAAATCATGGACTGGACAGCACAGGAAACCTATTTCTATATTCAGTACGATGATGGCAAGCTGATTCCTGATGATGATGAACCGATGAATCCGAAGCCACACACAATAGTTACAGTAGACGGACAAAAGTATGCGGAAGCGTTTGGATACATTCCGTTCTTTAGGCTTGACAATAACAAAAAGCAGGTCAGCGGTTTGGCCGCCATCAAAGACCTGATTGATGATTATGACCTGATGGCAAGCAGCCTGTCAAACAACCTTGCGGACTTTGACACACCAATCCATGTGATTAAAGGCTTTCAGGGTGACAACATGGACGAACTTCAGACGAATTTGAAAACCAAAAAGATGATTGGTGTTGACGAAGACGGCGGTGTGGAAGTCAAGACAATTGATGTGCCGTATGAAGCACGAAAAGTGAAGCTGGAACTGGACGAAAAGAACATTTACAGATTCGGCTTTGGGTTGAACATCAGCGGACTGAAGGATACGGCAGCAACCACGAACATTGCAATCAAGGCTGCATATTCGCTGCTTGATTTACAAGCATCGAAGTTTGAAATCAAACTGAAGCAGTTCATGTCAAAGCTGGTTGGTGCTGTACTGAAAGAGATTAACGAAAAGCAAAGTACTGATTATCAGCTGAATCAGGTATACTATCAGTTTGAACATGAAGTCATGTCAAATGCAACCGAAAATGCAGCAAATGACCTGACAGAAGCGCAAAAACGGCAGACAGAAATAAACACGCTGCTGGGGCTGGCAACCTATCTTGATAATGAAACGCTGATGCAGCTGGTCTGTGAACAACTTGACATTGACTATGAAGAAATCAAGAACAAGCTGCCTGATCCAGACGAAGGCATGAACAGCATTACTGGTGCAGCTGCTGCACTTGGTGGTGCTGAACCTTTTGGCGGTGGTGTAAGTGAATAAGAAACAAAAAGAAGTCGAACTGGCAAAGCTGTCAGACGAAGAAAGAGAACTGAAGCGGCTGAAAGTCATCTACAACAAAGCTGCAAATGACATTAGTGAAAAACTGGTGCTGTCAAATGGAAGAATCAATCTGCTGCTAGCACACTATGACGAATTGGACGATGTGCAGAAGTCAATGCTTCAATCACAGATTTACCAACGGAACTTTCAAAACTCGCTGAAAAAGCAAATTGACGGCTTTCTGAAGGACTTGGAGAGCAAGCAATATGATTCGATTGACAGCTATCTAAAGGACTGCTATGAAACAGGCTTTATCGGCACGATGTATGACCTACACGGTCAAGGCATACCATTGATTATGCCAATTGACCAGAAGAAGATTGCAGCTGCCATAAAATTAGACCCGAAAATCAGCAAGAACCTATACACGAAGCTGGGCGAAGATGTCAACTTCCTGAAAAAACGGATTGCAAACAACATTTCAAGGGGTATTGCCACAGCATCGGAATACAAAGTCATTGCCAGAAACATTGCAGCTGATTCCAATGTGGGATTCAACAGAGCAATGCGGATCGCAAGGACGGAAGGACATGGTGTGCAGGTGCAGGCTGCGGTTGATGTGCAGCACGAAGCAAAAGCAAAAGGTGCTGACATCGTGAAACAGTGGGATGCTGCACTGGACGGCAGAACGAGAGAAAGCCACAGGCAGGTTGACGGTGAAATTAGGGAACTGGATGAAAAATTCAGTAACAACATGATGTACCCGTCCGATCCAGCAGGCGGTGCAGCCGAAGTTGTCAATTGCCGCTGTGCATTGCTTCAGCGTGCAAAGTGGGCATTGGACGATGACGAACTGGAAACGCTGAAGGACAGGGCAAAGTATTTCAAACTGGACAAAACAGAAAACTTTGAGGACTTCAAGAAGAAATACTTGAAGGCTGCGGAAAATGTCGCTTCACAAGCGACAGAAAAATCATCAAAAACAGTTGATAAGACAGACAAAAAGGTGTATAAAGAAGGTGAAAAGTTAGATATTTCCAATTTTTCACCAGCATTCACATCAAAATCAGAAGCAAAGAATACACAGAAGCTTATTGATTATGTGAATAATCTGGAAGGTGCAAATCCAGCTGTCATGAAGCTGTATAACAGCATTGGAAAACTGGAAAAGTATGAAAAAATGGGGATTGACTTCAAGATTTCACATGCAAGCAGCCATGCCGTAAGCACAACGGGATTTTATTCTGGCAAAATTACTGAAGTAAAGCTGACAATTCCAAAGCTTTCAGGCGAAAATTTGGCAGGTCAGGTCAATACAACGCTTCATGAAAATATGCATCTGATTGACTTGATGCTGAAGGAAAATCCAGACAGCTTCAAAGGCAAGTGGTTCAGTGCAGCGAATACAAAGCTGGTCGAAGCATTCAACAAAACCGATCAAAGTATAGGCGATGGAATAAAGACGATCTTTGCAGCACATGACAAGGAACACGCAGCTATTACGGAAAGGCTGCGTGATGTATATACGAAAGAGCATGAAAAACTGGTAGAGAAATACCTTCCGAATGGTGTCTGGGGAGCAGGTGCAAACTACAAAGAATACCAGAAGCAGCAAAAGAAGCTGCAAAAGAAGATTCTTGATGAACAAAGAGATTATGAATCCAGAAACATCATGGGCGGTGGCATTGGAAATTTACAAGATATTTATGATGCCATTTCAGGTGGACAATTCAGGGATAACGGCACTGTGAAATATGGACATGGTTCTAAATATTACAGCAAGTCTGAAAACAAAATTCTTGAAACAATAGCAAATTACGGTTCATTAAGCGTAACAAGACCAGACCTTGTGGAAGAACTTAGAAAAGACAAGCCAGAACTGGTGGCTGCACTGGATGAATTGATTGAAGAAATGGGAAAGAAGGTGGATGGAATTGAATAAAGCGGAAAAAGACAAAATTGAAAAGCAGCTGAAGATTGATGAACTGCTTCCATATGCTTTTGGCATCCATGAATTCAAGTTTTTTGACATTGACAGCGATAAACTGCTTGATGAAAAGATTGAAGTGCTTGAAGCCATAAAGGAAGGTAAGAGTATTTCAGAAATACCAAAATTCTATGATGTTCTTGAACTTATGCCGAAAGAAGGCATCTGGGATTGAAAGCACTTTGCAGAATGAACGCAAGGTGCTTTTTTATTGCATCGAATTCGAGGTAATTGAAAGGAGTGATGCACATTGAGGGGCGGCAAGTGGTGCTTCAGTAAGAAGCTGCTGGCGGTTGATTATCTGATTCTGCTGTTTATGGTCATAGCATTTATGACATTCACAATCAGAGGACATGACACATCAAACTGTGCTGTTGTAGTCGGTGCATGGATTGCACAGATTGCAGTCAGCAGTGGTTTCTATTACTGGAAAGCGAAAGCAGAAAATCTGTTAAAAATGCCAATACAGCTGCTGGATGACCTGCCTGAAGACATGCGAGAAAGGGCAGACCCGAATCAGATCATTGCATCTGTGATTGGAATGAAAGATTGATAGAAAGGACAAAGAAAAATGAATACAACCTATATCGTTATAGCAGTCCTTGTGGCTGTTTTTTTAGTTGTTTTGACCATTTACCTTATGGGCTTCAAAAACTGGCTTGTATGGGCTGTCAGCGAAGCAGAGAAGGTGCTCGGAAGCGGCACAGGTCAGCTGAAGCTTAGGCTGGTGTATGACATGGCAGTTGCACGGTTTCCTATTTTGGCGAAAATTATGCCGTTTAAGGTATTCAGCAACATGGTTGATGCCGCCCTAAAGATTATGAATGAAATGATAAAAAGCAATTCCGCTATTGCAGAAACCATCACAAATAAGATTGAAGGTGAGGACGATGAAATTTAAGCCAAGACTGTCAGCACCTGCCGCAACGGACAAACACTGGATTCACACATCAAAGGGCGGCTTGAACAGCTGCATTTTGATAAGTGGCAATTCATGCCTGCCGAACTGTGTCGGTTACGCATGGGGCAGATTTTATGAAATCCTTGGCAAAGCACCGAAATTGAGCCGTGCCAATGCAGAAATGTGGTTCGGCACAAAAGACGGTTACAAGCGAGGGCAGACACCAAAGCTTGGTGCGGTCATTTGCTGGCGAAAGGGTAAAGCTGGTTGGGCTTCCGACGGTGCAGGGCATGTGGCTATTGTGGAAAAGGTCAACGATGACGGCTCAATCGTGATTTCAGAGAGCGGATACAAGGCTTTCAGATTCAGGACAAGAGTATTAAGACCGCCATATGCTATAGGAAGTGCATATATATTTCAAGGCTTTATTTACAATCCTGCTGTCAAAGATGCAGCAAAGGGAAAAAAGTACAAGGCACTTGGCAACATGAAATTCAGGGCAAAGCCTGACCTTGACAGTACGGTGCTTGACACAGTCGAAAAAGGCACTGTTCTGACTGGCACAGTTGACAAAAACGGCTGGCTAAAGACCACATACAACGGCAAGACAGGCTATGTGCGGCAGAAGGGTCAGAAAGTCTACTGCGAAAAGGTATAAAACATCAAGGCTTCAAAAAAAGTCGCTTAAAACGCAAAATAGAGCCTTACACAACAAAGCTTATAATCGTTGGAATTTCAACGGTTTCAGGCACTCGCATAGGTGAGTGTTTTTTCATTGACCAAAAGCCTGAAGTCATATAAAAGCTGGCTGATTTGACCTGCCAAAAGTCATTAAAACTGGGCTTTGCTGTGGATGACACCACGATTAAAAACAATGGCAAAGAGAAAGGAAAATAAAATGGAATTTTTGAAAGAAATCTTAGGCGAAGAACTTTTCGAGCAGTTTAAAACTGCAATCAATTCATGGAATGGCAACGAAGCCAACAAAGACAAACTGGTGAAGCTAGCGAATCTGTCAGGCGGTGAGTATGTAGGCAAAGGCAAGTTTGATGCCCTTCAGGAGCAGCTGACAGGCAAGCAGTCTGAACTGGACACAGCAAACGGTCTGATTGCCGAACTGAAGAAAGGCACTAAGGGCAATGAAGAACTTCAGGGCAAGATTACAGCCTATGAAGGACAGGTTGCAGACCTTCAGCAGCAGCTGGCAGAAACAAAGCTGAAATCAGCAATCAAAGTGGCACTGCTGTCTGAAAAGGCGGTTGACATCGACTATTTGACATTTAAGCTGGAAGAAAAACTGAAAGAAAAGGGCGAAACCTTAGAACTTGACGAAAATGACAATATCAAAGGGTGGGATTCACAGTTGGATGGTTTGAAAACACAGTTTCCGACAATGTTTGAATCAGGCACAAAGAAGATTGAGCCGAACAAGCTTCCTGACGGTGACCCTAACAAAGGGCTGACAAGAGCAGAACTTCTGAAAAAGTCATACAAAGAAAGACAGGAATTGTTCGCAGAAAATCCTGAAGCCTATCATGCGGCTATGGAATCCTAAAAACGAAAGGTAAAGGTGAAAGAATATGGCAGTAACAAAAATGACAAATATGATCAATCCTCAAGTAATGGGAGATATGATCAATGCAAAGATTGAAGCACTTCTGAAAATTACACCGTATGCAAAGGTGGACACTACACTTCAGGGTGTAGCTGGTGACACAAAGACTGTTCCGTCTTGGAACTACATCGGCGATGCTGAAGATATTGCAGAGGGCGAAGAAGTCGGTCTGTCCACTATGACAGCAACCAGCACACAATTCACGATCAAGAAGGCAATGAAGGCTGTTGGCATCACACAGGAAGCAATCAATTCTGGTCTTGGTGACCCTGTTGGTCAGGCAGAATCGCAGCTGGCGAAGTCTATTGCTGGCAAGGTTGACAATGATGTTCTTGCGGCAGCATACAAAGGAACAATGGTTGTTGCACCGACTACGCTTGCAACAATCGCATACAACGGTGTTGTTGATGCGGTAACGAAGTTTGAAGATGAAGAAGATGGCATTGAAAAGGTCATGTTCATTCATCCGACACAGGAAACAGCACTTTTGAAGGATTCTTCCTTCCTGTCTGCCGACAAATTCACAGGCGGTGTTGCTGTAAATGGTGCAATCGGTAAGATCGCAGGCTGCTGGATCAAGAAATCCAAAAAAGTTTTACTTGTAACTTACGAGAAGGACAATGCGGCAACAGGTACAGGTGTTGTGACAATTGCTGCTGATAATCTTGCAGAATATCAGGCAAAGGTTGATCCTTCTGTCACGCTTGAAGTTGGCGACAAGGTAAAACCACTTGCAGCTGCAAGTCAGTATTACTTAAATCCAATCCTCAAAATGGAAGCTGATTCGCCTGAGACAGAGTACACAGAAACAGAACTTCCTGCAATCACAATCTTCTTGAAGAAAGATACTTCTGTTGACCATGAATGGTTTCCGAAGAAGCAGCAGCATGACATCACCACAGCGAAATACTATGGTGTTGCACTGACAAACGCTGCGAAGGTTGTTCTTGCAAGATTCAAGAAATAGGATGTGATGTCCTATGTTGATGACGGTTGAAGAATTAAGACAGTTTATCACAACAGATAAGTCAGATACAGTGCTTGAAGCTATGCTTCAGGCACTGGAACTGACTATCAGACGGTATACCAATAACAACTTCCAGAACAGGGGCTTCAGGGTTGAAGTTGACATCATTGATGGTGAATTCCACACTGGTGTGACAGCACCTTTTGTTGCAGGCGATACTGTAATGATTTCTGAATCAGATAAGCAGGCTGACATGCTTTGCACTGTGAAGGAAGTGAAAGACGGAAGCTTCACTGTAAATGAAGCCGTTTCTGATGAAGATGATGTGCTGGCCACAGAAGTTGTCTATCCAGCAGATGTGAAGCTGGGGGCGGCCAACATCATTGACTGGCAACTTAGAAATCAGGCAATGAACAGCGGTGACACATCGGCAGTTCCAAAGGCAGCTGAAACCATTTCAAGGCATTCCGTAACCTATGTGACGGACGCAACGGAAGCTGACCTGTCAACGGAATTCGGTGTGCCAAGAAAGCATGTGGCATTCCTGAAAGGTTACAAGAAGGCGAGGTTCTGACATGAAGGGAATTGGCGGAAACAAGCAGATGCAGCTTCAGGTGAAGTCAATCACCAAGAATGACATCGGTGAACATGTGGAAAAATGGGAAACCATTCAGCAGGTCACAGGCTGGCTTGACCTTCAGGGCGGCGATTCAAAGTATCAGACCTACAATGCCAAAATGCAAGAATCAACGCATATATTTGTTGCTGACTATGTGCAGCTGGCAGAGGGTATCACAGCGGAAACGGCAAGGGCGGTCATTGACGGCAAGCGGTATGACATCATGCTGATTGACAATCCAATGGAAATGGGCTTGCAGCTTGAAATCTACTTGAAGTACACAGGGGGTCAGTGATATGGCAGATGTGCAATTTGAGGATTTTTCAATGCAGGTCAAAGCTGCCATTGAAGAAGCTGCTATTCAGTACCTACATGAAGGAGCAGGCGAACTGGTCAGTCAGACTGCAAGAAACAGTCCTGTTGACACTGGTCAGCTAAAAAATTCGTGGAATTATAAGGTGGACGAAGGCAAGAAAGAAGCTGTGATTGGCAGCCCACTTGAAAATGCAATCTGGAATGAATTCGGAACTGGCGAATTTGCAGCGGAAGGCAACGGCAGAAAAGGCGGCTGGAAGTACAAAGATGATCACGGTGATTGGCATTTTACTAGAGGTAAAGCACCACAGCGGACATTTAAGAAATCCTATGATGCCCTGAAGCCGAAGCTGATTAAGAGGGCAGAACAAGTGCTGAAAGGAAAACTGAAATGACAACAGATGTATTGAAGCTGATTTCAGACGGCATGGAAGCCTGCAAACTGAATTATGCATTTGCAGAATGGAAGGGCAAGCCTGTCTATCCGTATTTTGTGGGCGAATATCAGGAACAGCCAATTGTTTCTGAAGACGGGCTGCAAGAAGCGGATTTCATTCTGAACGGATTCACACGGGGCAGCTGGGCTGAACTGGAAGCGGCGAAAAAAAAGATTGAAAACTATTTCTATAGAGACGGACGAACAGCCATTGCACCTTCAGGGAATGCGGTGGCTGTTTGTTATAACAACAGTTTTGTTGTTCCAACAGGGGATGCAGAACTGAAGCGAATTGAGATTCACTTAGCGGTGAAAGAATGGAAGGTGAAGTAATATGGCATTAGCAGGAAGAAACGGAATAAGCGAAAACACACCAAAAAATATCCTGTTTGGAGCAGGGACAATTCACAAGGGGCTGAAGTATGCCACAAATTCATGGAACTTTGCAGAAACCATTGTTGGTGCTACAAATGGCGGTAGCAAGCTGTCAATCGTGCCTGAAATGTACGATGTGCCGCTTGACGGTGCGAATGTGGCGGTCAAAGATCTGAAAGTGAAGAACGAAGATCTGAAAGTGAAGAACGGCGAGACAGCCACAATGGAAGTCAACTTTGCGGAATTGACAGCGGACATCATGAAGGCTGCCACAATCGGTAAAGACGGCACATCGGCAGATACCACATACAACCTGATTGAATCCAAAGCAGACATTGCTGTGGGCGATTACTGGGAAAATGTTGCCTTTGTCGGCAGAACACTTGACGGCAAGAACATCATTGCAATCTTTGAAAATGCCCTGATCATATCTGGGCTTGAAATGGAAGGCAAGAACAAGGAAAGTGCTACTGGCACATACACATTCGCTTGCCACGCTGACAATGATTCAGACACATTTGATGTGCTTCCGTGGAAAATCTACTATCCGAAAGCGTCGGTATAAGGCGGTGATCTGAATGAAGTGCAGAGTGCTGACAGGATTCATTGACAAGAACACAGGCAAGCCGCATGAACACGGCAGTCTGTATGAGTGCGAGAAAGCACGATTTGTCGAGATTAACAGACAAGGTAACTACTTGGCTGTGATTGAAGAAAAAACGGCTGAAAAAGCCACACAGAAGCCTACAAAGGCAAAGTAAAGAAAGGACATTTGAACAATGGAAACAACAACAAACATTCAGGCTGTAGAGCCTAAAAAAAATGAATTAAGAAAACTGGAAGCCAAGGACATTGCACCTGTGGTTTCTATTCTTTCCAAGATAGGCTTGAAGGAAATCAAAGAATGCTTCAATCCTGCTGACCTTCAGGAACTGGCAAAAAGCGGAGAAGAAGCGGCAACCGCTGTGGGGCTGACAGTATTTACTGAACTTGCAGGGGTAGTTTTCGCTAATTATGAAAGATGCCAAGACGACATCTTCAGATTCCTTGCGAGCCTATCAGGAAAAAGCAAAGAAGAGATTGCAAGTTTACCTATGGATTCCTTTGCTGAAATGGTCATCGAGGTCATAAAAAAAGAGGAATTCAAGGATTTTTTCTCGGTTGTTGCAAAATTGTTCAAATAGGCAGCGTGAAATGGTGGGATTCGCTGTACAAAAGATACAGCAATCCCATGCAGCTGCTGCAACAGATGATTGACACAGGGCAGCTTGCAGACCTGATTGACGGTATGCAAGAAGCTGTGAACGAAGAAACGATGTGGGAATTCTACCTGTACAAAGTGCAGGAAAACATCAGTTTTGACACATTCAAAGCACGGCTTGTGCAGCCTGTGGAAACATCGGCGAACGATTTGAAGGCAACTGTAAGACATAGTTTTGAAATGGTGGAGGATTTCCATCCAGAAGAATAAAGAAAGGGGTGATTTCAGAAATGGAATTATTCCGTCTGTTTGGAACGATTGCGATAGATAACGCAAAAGCGAACGAAGAAATTGACGAAACGGCAGGCAAAGGCGAGAAGTCACAAAGTAGGCTGTCTGGTGCTTTCTCAAAAATGGGAAGTGCTGCCGCTGTCTGCGGCAAGACTGTTGCTGCTGGCATGGTCGCTGCTGGTGTGGCAATCATCAAGATAGGCAAAGATGCAGTTGCTTCCTATGCGGACTATGAGCAGCTTGTGGGCGGTGTTGAAACACTGTTTAAGGATTCAGCTGGCAAGGTTCAGCAGTATGCACAGAATGCCTACAAGACCGCAGGACTGTCAGCAAATAAATATATGGAAACCGTCACAAGCTTTTCAGCAAGTCTTTTGCAATCCTTAGACGGTGACACGAAAAAAGCCACTGAAAGCGCAAATCTGGCGATCACAGACATGTCTGATAATGCAAATAAGATGGGTACATCTATGGAATCCATTCAGAATGCTTATCAGGGCTTTGCAAAGCAGAATTACACGATGCTGGATAACCTGAAGCTTGGTTATGGCGGCACGAAGGAAGAAATGGAAAGACTGCTGGCAGATGCGAGCAAGCTGTCAGGGGTCAAATACGATATATCATCATTTGATGACATGGTGCAGGCAATCCATGTGGTACAGACAGAAATGGGTATCACAGGCACAACGGCAAAGGAAGCGGCAACCACAATTCAGGGTTCTGTTGCCAGCATGAAAGGTGCATGGCAAAACCTGCTGACTGGTATGGCTGACGAAAACCAGAACCTTGACGAACTTTTCAAGCAGTTCATTGATTCGGTTGTGGTAGTTGGTGACAATGTCATACCTAGAATCCAGAAATTGCTGCCACGAATTGTGGATGGCATATCAAAACTGGCAAGCAGTCTTTCAGCACAGCTTCCTGCAATCGTGGAATCGGTGCTGCCGTCGCTGATTACAGGGGCGGTCAACATCGTTGGTGCATTGATTCAGCAGCTGCCGTCATTGGTGAAAAGCATTGTGACATCACTGATTACAACGCTTCAGTCTTACTGGTCAACAATCCAAAAAAGCGGTTCTGACATGCTGCAAAAGCTGCTGGCAGGAATTACAAACAACCTGCCGAAGATGGCAGAAAAAGCGGCTGAAATAATCGTGAAGATTGTCAAAGGTATTGCCGACAACCTGCCAAAAGTCATTGCGGTTGCAGGAAAAATCATTGCAGCCCTGATTCAGGGAATTGCTGCCGCATTGCCACGGTTGGCAGCGAAAACACCAACAATCATCGCATCAATTGCAAAGGGATTGATTTCCAGTTTAGGTGCAATTGTTAAGGTCGGTGTGAACATCGTAAAAGGATTGTGGCAGGGCATTGGCAATGCAAAAGATTGGATTTTAGGAAAAATCAAGGGCTTTGGTTCTGACATCCTGAACGGACTAAAAAGCTTTTTTGGAATTCATTCACCTTCCAAGGTCATGGAAGAACAGGTTGGCTTGCAGCTGGCACTAGGTGTGGCGGCTGGGATCGACAAAAGGTGGCGGCTGGTATCGACAAAGGCAAAGACAAAGCCAAGAAGTCTGCTGAAGAAATGGGAAAGGCAATCCTTGACAAGGCAGAAAAAACATTGACCGATTACAAGCGGCTGCATGACATGAGTGCAGCAGAAGAAGCGTCCTATTGGTCTGCAATCGTGGCACAGACGAAAAAAGGCACGGACGCAAGAATTCAGGCTGAAGACAAATTCTATACAGCACTGGAAAACTACAAGCAGCAGTACAATGATTATGTGAACAACATCATGGGTCAGATGAAGCTGTTTGAAGAATTCGTTCAGGGCGATGCAGTTGACGGCAGCACACTGATCACCAATCTTCAGGGTCAGATTACAGGCATGGAAAGCTACTATTCCACGCTGGAAAGTCTGAACAGCAAGATAGGCGGCACACAGCTGATGTCCTATCTGTCAACGCTGGGAGTTGATAACCTGTCAGAACTTCAGGCAATCAACACCATGACAGATGAACAGCTTCAGCAGTATGTTGACCTGTATGACCAGAAGTACCAGCTTGCGTGCAGCAAGGCAACAGAAGCCCTTGGCACTGTAACGATAACAACCGAAAAGGAAACGAAGGCAGCCAACAAAAAGGTGAAGAATGCCATGTCAAGCATGGCAAGCAATGTCGAAAAGTACAGCACCAAAATGGTAAGCCAAGTCAAGACAAAGTTCGGTAACATAAGCAGCACTGTTGCTTCCAACATGGCGGCAGCGGTTGCATCCGTCAAGTCGGCTGTTGCGGAAATGAATGCAGCACTTGCGGCTGCACCAACAGGCGGCACAACCAAAACCAAAACAGTTACGAAAAAGGCAAGTGTCAAGAAGAACGCTGCTGGCGGCATCTTAACGAAACCGACAATTTTCGGGTATACACCTTCGACAGGGCAGTGGCAGCTGGGCGGCGAAGCAGGCAAGGAAGCGATTGCACCAATTGACACATTGCAGCAGTATGTCAGGGCAGCGGTGGCTGAAGAAACGGCAGAACAGAACAACCTGCTTGCAAGAATGGTTGAACTGCTCGAAGCATTGCTTGGCAAAGACACGGCAGTATACTTGAATAGCAAGGAAATCAGCAAGGCTGTGAATCGTGATTTGGGGGTGATTTTCTAATATGGCAAGTAAATTCTACATTATGAACGAAAAAGCCGTCAGATACGATTTAAACAGCCCCGAAAAGGGTGTTTTCATATCACCTGAAGGCTTTGGTGTGGCATATAGTTCCGATTATCTGTCAGTGGGCAACATCTGGACAGCAGACAGAAGAAAGCTGGAACAGCCGACACCTTCAGGGAAAATCATTTTCCCTTTGAAGCCATACAAGGCATTTAATGATTTTATCAATTTTATCAACACTGCAACAGGGTTGGTGCTGGTATACCAGCCAGCAGGAATTGACAAAGAATATTTTGCTGACATTGACATTGTAAGCGTCAAGAAAGGCGGCTATAATTGCAGCAAGTTTGAAGTGCCAGTGCAGTTCATCTGCAAATCACTGTTCTATACATCAGAAAAATTTGAATACCATGTGGAACGGACAAACAAAGAAATTCGCTGGGATTTCCGCTGGGAAACGAAATTCAACGAACAGAATTCTGTTTTCTTCTCATTCCATAATGACGGACATGCGGAAGCACCTTTTGTTCTGTCATTCACAGGGTACTGCCTTAATCCTGCAATCACAGTTGTGCAGGCAGGTAAGCTGCTTCATAAGTCAATATACAGTGTTGAACTTCAGGCGAATGAACGATTGGAAATCAGCACATTTGACGGTGATTTATACATTCAGAAAAACGGTTCGGATGCGAAAAGCTGCTTGGACTTCACACAGGAAAACTTCTTCAAGCTGCCGACAGGTGACAGCGAAATCTATTTTTCATGTGAAGCAGGCATCATGAACAATGTTTTGCTGAACCTTGAAAAGTATTACAAAGGGGTGTGATGTGTTGTGATTATGAACATAATTTCACGGAATACATTCACACTTTTGGATGTGGTTCAGGTGTCCAGCTATGAAATCAACCTTGACGGTGACTACAATGGCAAAAGCACTTTCATTGTGCCGAAAAAGCCGATTGCGGATGAAGATGACTTCATTATTTTCCATGATAATGAGGTCATTTTTTACGGCATAGTAGGCACGATTGAAAATGAATATGACTGTGAATCATACACTATTACAGCTATTGAAATGCCAAGATTGTTTGACCAAAAAATTGTGCTGGCAAATACAAACCTGTTGGCAACAGGCATTGAAGATTTCATTGCGAATCAGATTACAAGCAATTTCATTTCATCGGATGATGACCTTCTGAACATCATATATCTGACAGTGACAGCAAAGAGCCACACACCTGTTGCTGCACAGCCTGAAAATGAAAATGGAATCTATAACCTATGCACTTATATTAAAAATGCCCTGACAACATACGGCATTTTTATTGATTTTGAATTCACAAAATCAGGAATCAATATTTCATTAGAAAAGAAAGCACAGGAAGGTCTGGACATAGACACTGTGAATGTGACTGATGTGACGGTTGCAAATGAGGTTTACAGCATATCAGCCCTGACGAAGCTGACAGTGCTATGGGATAACGGAACAACCAGCACCACACGGCAGTTCTTCCTGAAAACGGACAGAACAATCACAGAAGACATTGACGATCCTGACAGGGCGAAGGGCGGCAGTGATGTAATTTATTCGATAGCCCAGACTGAAGCTGAAATGATTCAGGAAGCAAAGAACCAGTTCACGAATAATTCATACCAGCATAAGGTTGAATTCGATGTTCTTAGAACTTCAAAACTGATTCCTGAAAGCCAGCTTTATGTTGGACATAAATGCAGGGCAAAAACGAAAAACGGAATCAAAGACAGCATGATTACTGGAATAATCAAAGCAAATAATAGCAGCGTCATCAGTGTGACACTTGGACAGCTGAAAGTCACACTGATTGAGAAGTTGAAGGGAGCTGAAGCAGGGAAATGATACGAGGAATTACATTCAATGAACAGATGTTTTATTCTGCTGACTTTGCACATTTTCAGCACTTTTGGTTGAACGGTCAAAGCGGCATCACAAAAGGCTGTTCAATCACGAACACAACCACAAATGTGACCATTGGAAAAGGATATTTCATTGTGCATGGGCGGCTTCTAAATGTGGAAGCAGCTGAAGTCATCGGTTCAGAACATGGCTTTGAAACAGGCTACAACAGAATTGTGTATGAAATAGACCTGTCCAAGACGAACACAATCACAGAATTCAATCAGGGGGCAATCAAAGTGCTGCACAGCGAAGCCCTGACACAGCAAGACCTTGATGCAGGCGGCACGGTTTATCAATATCCGATTTGCCATTTTCAGTGGTCAGGAACAGGCATTGCAAGCTTTGTTGTGGATGCAGCAGAACTTGACTGGGAAAATGCTTTTGCGACGCTGGAAGCCAATTTTGAAACCTATGAAACGGATTTTCAAGCATGGGTGACAGCACAAAAGAATTCACTTGAAGCATGGGTTGAGCAGCAGGAAGCAACAATCAATGCACTGGTTGCAGACTTACAGGCTGAAGGGTTTGCCAAGACAGAAACCTTCACGGCAACAGTCGGCACATCGTGGACAGCTGCAACAGGCTATGTGACACAGACAATTGCGGTGCAGGGCATTCTTGCAGCAGATAATCCTGTGATTGATTTGGTGACAACCACAGCAGGCTTTGAAGCAGAGCAGGAAGCATGGAGCAAGATTTTTAAAGTCACAACGGCTGCAAATGCAATCACGCTGTATGCGTCTGAAGCAACAGAAACAGCAATCAACTTGCAATTAAAGGTGGTGAGATAATGGGTGAAGCATTATTGGTCAGAAAAGGCGGCGGTGCAAAAGGTATTCCTGTGAGTGAATTTCTAGGAATGACAAAATTTGCTGTGGATGAAATTGCAGTCACAAGCGACACACAAATATACACAGTCACATTCAATCACTCTTTAGGAGATGTGCCTAAAATTGTTATGATTTTTGCTGAAAATGCGAATTTTCAGCTGGCTGCTGGTAGCTATGAAGGATATATATTACAATACGAATATGTGGCTGCTACGATTAGAGAAACGGTTGCGTCAGATGATTGCGTACAATTTAGTTGTTACATTTATGGAGCAAAAGAAGTTCCAAGCTATGTGGCTTCTCAAGCATACAAACCGACAATAATAACAGATACCCAGTTCTGCATTGGAAATTCAAAACCAACAAGTGCGAAAATCAAAGCTGGAACAAAATATAAAATCATTACTATGGCATAGAGAGGAAGAAATTATGCATTACAAAAAAGAAGAGAACGAAACAATTACCATGATTGGAAAATCTTCTATAATTCCGCAAACTGCTGAAGAAATCACAGAAGAAAAGTACAACGAAATTATGGCAACAATTCAAAATAAACCTGATGATACACTTGAAACGGCTTACTACTTATCAGCCGAAACAGAAACCTATGCAGCACGAAACACCACACATGACGAAAAAGTTGACTGGTATGCGTCAGCAGTAATCAACGAACAAATGACGCTTGACCAAGTGCCAGGAGAATTCAGGGAAGAAGTGAAAGCAAAACTACCACAGTCTGAAACTGAAAAGTACACACTGGACGAAGCAGCGGCGATCATAGCAAGTGAGGTGGCAAGCGATGAATAAAAAAGAACTGGTGACGGCTATGAAAGCCATGAGAAACACAGCAGATGACCAAACAGCAGCAAAGGCAATGGAACTTTACCCGTTGTTCGCTGACATTGCAGGAACATACCAGCACAAGGGATTCCGCTGCCGTTACGAAGTGGGCGGTCAGATGAATTTATACAAGCTGTCTTGTGATGATACCACGGAGCAAGGCACACTGATTGTTGAGAATTGGAATCCTGCCGATGCAGAGGCAATATGGACAGCCATTGACATTGAACATGCTGGAACACTGGCTGACCCGATTCCAGCCGCAGCTGGTATGGAATACATCAAGGGTAAGTACTACATTGAGGGCGGAACTATCTATCTGATGAACCGTCAAGGCATGGCAGACGGCGAATCCGTTGTACTGTACTACTTGCCGTCGCAGTTAGTCGGGCAGTATTTCGAAGCGGTATAAAACAGAACCACATCAGCACATTTTCACTTTTTGACTGCTCGGGAGCGGTTAACCTAAAGCGGATAATCGCCAGCCTTGTGAGGGGGTAACATAACTTCTCGTTGTTGTGTGGTTCTATATATTATAATGCTTGTCAGAAGCAAAATCTGACATGTTTTTTGAATTTTTTTAGGTGGAGAATATGAAAGGCATAAAATTTGACAATTTTCATTCCTTCACGGAATGGGGGCTGATATTGTCTGAAAAGGACATCAAAAGCCCGAAGCTGAAGACGAAAGAAGTTGACATTGACAGGCGGCACGGACAATGTGACCATCACAACCTTGCCTGCTGGTTGCAGACCAGCGGTGCAGCAAAACTTTCTGTGTCAGGGCAGTGGCACAGCTGTCTGGTTATGCACTGTAACGGCAGGCGGTCTGATCCGCTTTGCACGATACAGAACAGGCGATGCATGGGCGAATGCGGTAGCCAACACATGGCTGCCAATAGATATATCATTTATTTTGGACTAATCACGAAAGGAACGCAGCAATGATTGAAACAATACTGGCATGGGGCGGTGGAATTGTACTAATTGGAAATGTTGGGGCGGTGATTTATAAAATCATCAAGCCCAGTATTGACATACGAAAAGAAGTTGACAGGCTGGAAAGGCATGACAAACAAGACCTTGAAAAAATCCAAAACCTTGAAGAACTGAATAAAGCACAATGCAAAATGCTTCTTGCTATGATTGACCACATGATTGACGGAAACCATGTGGACAAGATGAAAGAAACACGGGAACGCATAATTGAATTATTTACAGACATATGAAAAGGGCAGGATTAAAACCTGCCCTTATTTGTCATATTTTCTGCTGACACATTGATTCATATATTTTCATTGTGGTATCGTTGAATTGATCTGTGTATGGTTCAAGATTTTCACGAAACTTCAAGAACTGGTTCTGCTTTCCCTTTTCGGTTTTCATTCCTTCAGCCTTTTCCTTTACATTCCAATAATATCTATACAGAAAATCTAATATGTATTTGTTTCTGTTTTCTTGAAATTCATTCAGCAAGGATGCAAGTGACTGATTCACAGTGATTGATTTTACATACTTCATAAACGGTTCTATGCGCACAAGAGCAGTCAGTTTTTCTTCTGCAAGTTCCAACCTTGAAAAAAACACATCTGGCTTTGTAGTTGAATTGACCAATTTTGCTGAATCATCAAAGATCCGCATGTTGTTTGCAACCATCTTCACTGTTGCTGCTTCAAGTTGATTTTTATTTACGTACAGTCTGCTACTTTTGGTGGTCATGATGGTATTTTGCCATTCAATCAGTTCTTCATTTCCTTTCAATAATTTATCAAAAAATCCCATGCTACATTCCTTTCTGCATTATAGCCGTGTCCAAAATTTGCTTATATTGTAGAGCCGTAGCAGGCAAAAAGCAACCTGTTTTTATACGGTGGAACACCTGATTTTTTAACATAAAAGTATCAAAAATAATTATTCATAGCTAATTATAAGTAACATACAAGATGCAAAAAATATGCTGTAATTATTGATAAATGGCTATTTTTGAGCATTTCGGCTTAACATTTCGTTAATCCATTCTTTACATACATTTAACTTTTCTTTACGAAAATTTCAGGTAAAATAGAATTGGACGATAATGTGAAAAAGGAATGTTAAAGAAAAGTTAGAGGAGAACAGTAATGGATTTTTTTGGGATTCTTCAGCTGATCGGCGGGCTCTGCCTGTTCCTGTTCGGCATGGAGACAATGGGAGACGGACTGAAGAAAGCGTCCGGAAGTAAACTTGAAGAAATTTTGAGCCGCCTGACATCGAACGTGCCTAAGGGAGTGCTCTTGGGAACAGCGGTGACAGCGGTCATTCAAAGCTCGTCAGCGACGACTGTCATGCTGGTAGGTTTCGTAAATTCGGGAATTATGTCGCTCAGACAGGCGATTCCGGTCATCATGGGCGCAAACATAGGAACAACAGCTACGGCTTGGCTTCTCAGCCTTTCCGGAATTGAAGGTGACAGCTTCCTCATTCAGATGCTGAAGCCGATGTCATTTTCGCCGATTCTTGCGGCAGTGGCAATCGTCTTTATGATGTTTATGAAGAGCGAAAAGAAATATGACATCGGATTGATTTTAATCGGTTTTGCGGTACTGATGTACGGCATGGATATTATGAGTTCGGCAGTAAAGCCGCTGGCGGATGTGCCGGAATTCATCAGTGTTCTGACGATGTTCAGCAATCCGGTTCTCGGTGTTGCGGCAGGAGCTGTTTTTACCGCAGCGATCCAAAGTTCATCCGCTTCGGTCGGCATTCTGCAGGCACTTTGTAAAACCGGAGCGGTTACATATGGGACAACCATTCCAATTATCATGGGACAGAATATCGGAACCTGTGTGACAGCAATTCTTTCTTCCATCGGCGCAAACCGCGGAGCCAAGAGAGTTGCGGCGGTACACCTCTCCTTTAATATTATCGGAACTATCGTATTCCTGGCAGTATTTTATACTGCGAATGCACTCGTGCATTTCGACTTCCTTGGCAATGTCGTAAATCCTGCGAATGTCGCAGTTATCCACAGCATCTTCAACATCGGCTGTAGCTTGCTGCTGCTGCCTTTCACCAAGGCTTTAGAAAAACTGGCAAATCTGGTAGTAAAAGATGCGCCGGAGGCAAAGAGCCAGGACGAGACATTAAACCTTTTGGAAGAGAGATTTCTGGCAACTCCGAGCTTTGCGGTAACGCAGTGTAAAGCTGTTGCAACCAAGATGGCAAACCACGCAAGGGACTGTCTCTTTACCGCTATGAAACTGATGAAGGAATTTGACAGGGATAAATGCGATTATGTTTATCTGATAGAAGAAAAAATCGACCGCTATGAGGATGCCTTGGGTGCTTATATCGTAAGACTTTCAAGGCTTGACATCAGCGAGGAGGACAGCAAAACGCTGACGATGATTCTGCATAACTTAGGGGATTTGGAGAGAATCACAGACCATGCAAGAAACATCGCAGAGACCGCGGAAGAACTGCATAGGAAGAATCTCAGCTTTTCGCAGAACGCGCAGGCAGAAGTGGCTGTTTTTATGGATGCTGTCAAGGAAGTTGTGACTCTGGCAATCGATGCGTTTGAAAATGATGATCCGATTACTGCAGCAGAGGTTGAGCCATTGGAGGATGTTATCGACGCAATTCATGCTGAGGTAAAGAGCAGACATATCAGACGTTTGAAAGAGGGAACCTGCACGATTGAACTCGGATTTATTCTTTCCGACCTCGGCACGAATCTGGAGCGTGTCGCAGACCACTGCTCAAACCTGGCGGTCTGCGTGATTGAAACCGAAAAAGGCAATTTTGATATGCACCACTATCTGGACGACCTTAAGCTGTACGGACACGATAATTTTGATGAGAAAATGCATAAATACGAAGCAAAATACGCGCTCCCGAGATAATTTGACGAGAATCAAAAGCAGGCAAAGCCCTTCTGCGATAAAGAGGGGCTTTTTTTCATATGCGCTTTATGATACAATATAAAATGCACATTAGGGAACGAGGTTAAAAAATGGAGAACATTACGAGAAAAATTTTTCAGCAGTTTAAGGACTGTGCGGATATTCTGAAAGCCAACGGTTTTGCGAACGCCGAAGGAACACGAATTCTTTTTGAAGCGGATGAAAAGGTTTTCGGAACTAAAATCGGAGCGGACATTGCAAATCTGAAAGAGGACGATATTGAAGAAGTTGAAATGAAGAGACTTCCGATGTCACGCAAAGGGAAAAAAGCGATGATTTTTTCCCAGACCTTTTATTGTCAGAAGTGTCTGGCGGAGGCAGTGCCGTTTGCAGCGTCTTTGGACGACATGGCGCAGATTATCGGGCCTGCCGTATATGTAGCGGACGGGCGAACCGCAGACCGCTCGTCGGGAAAAAGTTTAAAGAAGGCTTTAAAGAGAAGCAACGGCTGCCTGGTTCTTCGCGCAGTGGATGGAAAGGGAAAAGGTATCGGATACAGCATTACCGTCGGCAGAACGCTTCACGAAGCGGCGACAGCTCTGACCGTAATGGAAAAGGCTGCCGAAGCGGAATGGAAGTCAGAGCGCCTTGGCGGAAGCAAGCCTCTTGATAAAAAAGAAGTGAAAGCTATGCGGCAGAATTATGAAAAGAATTATTCCCAGCAGACGAAAGCGGAAACCGTCCCGACGGACTTTCCGGCGGAAGAAACGGAGCTTCGTGAGCACCTTGTGACATACGGAAACAAGCTTACAGAAAAGAGGCTTGTGCAGGGAACCTGGGGAAATCTTTCTGTAAGACTCGACAGCGAAACGATGCTTGTCACACCGTCCGGCATCGACTATGCTTTGCTGGAAGCAGGCGATATGGTTAAGGTAAACATTCACACCTTGAAAGCAGAAGGCGTGAATAAGCCGACCTCCGAGCTTGAGCTTCATGCGGAAATTTATAAGGCAAGGGAAGATGCCGGTGCAGTCGTGCATGCGCACTCGAAATATGCGAGTGTTTTTGCGTGCGCATGCAAGGGCATTCCGGTAGCCTCCAAGGAAAAAGACGCAAGAGAGCTTTTCGGAGCAACCATCCCAGTCGCTGCATATGCGCTTCCGGGGACGCATACACTTGCAGTCAATACCGCTTCAGCACTTGGAACAGGCAGCGCGGTCGTGATGGCGCACCACGGAATGGCAGTCTGCGGTAAAGACATGCGGAGTGCATTTGAAAATGCGCTTAAATTCGAGGAAACCGCGCGCGTTTCATGGTATGACTACGAAAAAGAAGATTTTGAAGAAGAGCCGGAAGAGTAAGAAAGAATTTTAGAATAAAGGGACAGGAGACAGAAATACATGGAACGATTGAAGGGAAAACCCGTAGCGGAGTGGATTGATGAAAGGACAAAGGCGGAAGTTATGCGTCTGATCGAAGATGAGGGCATTGTTCCAACGCTTGCGATCCTTCGCGTGGGGAGCAAAGAGAGTGATATTGTGTATGAAAACAGTGCAGCGAAGAAAGCACAGACCTTAGGCATTCATATTGAAAAATTTATCATGGACGCAAAAGCAGATGAATCTGATATTATGGACATTGTAAAATTTATCAATGATTCCGAAAATATTCACGGTCTGCTGATGCTCAGACCGCTGCCGGAAACCGTGGATGAAGAAAGAATCTGCAACCATGTAAAATCGGAAAAAGATATCGACGGCATAACCGAAAAAGTTTTAGGCGGAATTTTTACGGGAAACCAGCTTGGATTTCCGCCGTGCACGGCAGAAGCTGCAATGGCAATTTTAAAATATTATGGAATCGATCCGAAAGGCAAACGAGCAGTCGTAATCGGCCGCAGTCTTGTGATTGGAAAGCCTGTTGCCATGATGCTGATGGAGCAGAACGCGACGGTTACTGTCTGTCACAGCAAAACGACACCGGAAGATTTAAAAGAAATCTGCCAAAATGCTGATATCATCATCTGCGCGACAGGAAGACGCCACACGCTGACGAGGGAGCATGTGAACGGAAAGCAAGTCATTATAGATGTTGGAATCAATTTTGACGAAAACGACAAAATGTGCGGAGACGCGGACTTTGAGGAAATCAAAGAGAATGTCGCAGCGATTACTCCTGTACCGGGAGGTGTCGGAACGGTTACGACAGCACTCCTCATGCACCATGTGGTACAGGCTGCGGGTGGGGCTGCCGACAAGCAAGTTTAATATTTTTGTATGCGGGCGTGTGAAAAATGCATGCCCGCATTTTTTTGCAGAGCACCTCTTGACGTTAATTGGCTAAAGTGTTATACTTGTATACAAGTTTAAAAAATGTTTATTCGGGAGGTAAAAATATGCTTGAGATTTCCAATAAAACGAATCTTTTAGAACAGAATATTTACAAATATTCTCTGCAGGATGTGGAAGAGCCGAACCTTTACAGAGAAATGTTTGATTATGAGGAGGTTCCCAAAATTGCATTCAACCACAGAAGGGTGCCTATGAATATGCCTACCGACATTTGGATTACCGATACTTCTTTCCGTGACGGTATGCAGTCGATGGCTCCGTACACGGTTAAACAGAGAGTGGATTTGTTTAAATACCTTGCAAGACTTGGTGGTCCGTACGGAATTATCCGCCAGTCTGAATTTTTCATATATACGAAACAGGATCAGGAAGCAATCGAAAAATGTATGGAACTGGGCTACAAGTTTCCGGCGATTACAACATGGATTCGCGCAAAGAAAGAAGACTTCAAGAAAGTAAAGGAGCTTGAAATCGAAGAAACGGGTATTTTAGTTTCTTGCAGTGATTATCATATTTTTAAGAAAATGGGAATGAACAGAAGACAGGCAATTGACTTCTACCTTGAGACGATTAAAGACGCTTTCGATGCAGGAATCGTCCCGAGATGCCATTTGGAGGACATTACAAGAGCGGACTTTTATGGATTCGTAGTGCCTTTTGTAAACGAAATTATGGATTTGTCGCACGAAGTCGGCATGCCTGTAAAGATCAGAGCATGCGACACAATGGGCTACGGTGTGCCTTATACCGAAGTTGCGCTTCCGCGAAGCGTTGCGGGAATCATCTACGGACTTCAGCATTATGCCGGAGTGCCGAGTGACATGATTGAATGGCACGGACACAACGACTTTTATAAGGCTGTGGCTAATGCGACGACAGCCTGGCTTTATGGGGCAAGTGCAGTAAACTGCTCGCTGCTCGGAATCGGAGAGCGTACCGGAAACATCCCGCTCGAGGCGATGGTATTTGAATACGCGTCACTTAGGGGCTCTATGGATGGCATGGATCCTACGGTAATTACCGAAATTGCGGAATATTTCCGCAAGGAAATGGGCTATGACATTCCTCCGATGACTCCTTTTGTAGGCGAAAACTTCAATGTGACAAAAGCGGGAATTCACGCGGACGGTCTCATGAAGGACGAAGAAATTTATAATATTTTTAATACGAAAAAACTCCTCAAAAGGGCTCCGGGAGTATCGATAAGCAATACATCCGGACTTGCGGGAATCGCATACTGGATTAACGAATATTTTCAGCTTGAAGACGAGAAAAAAGTTTCCAAAGATCATCCGCTCGTTATTGAATTGAAAGAGTGGGTGGACACGATGTATGCAGGGGGCAGAACGACCAGTCTGTCAACCGGTGAAATTGAGGATAAGTTAAGCGAGTCAGAAGAATGGAGGGAACTGCTCAATGATCGATTATAAGAACACATCCCTTGCGAATCAAGTATTCGCAGCGATTGAAAAAAATATTTTGACAGGTGTTTATCCGGCAGGCGAGCCAATCAGCGAGCCGAGGCTTTCCGCAGAACTGGGCGTGAGCAGAACTCCAATCAGAGAAGCAATCACAAGACTGGAAGCGGAGAGATTGATTAAGCAGACTTCAAGCGGAATGATCGTTGTAGGCATTTCTAAAAAAGACGTGGAAGAAATGTATGCCGTAAAGAAGGCAATGGAGCCTTATGCGACAGAACTTGCTGTAAAGAATATGTCCGCGGAAGGTCTTGAAAAGCTCAGAGAAATTTTAGAACAGCAGGAGTTTTACGTGACAAAGAGCAATGCTGAAAAAATCAAAGATCTGGACACGGAATTTCACGATATTATTTATAGCGAGAGTGCCAGTCCGACACTCGAATCCATTCTTTCCCCGCTGCACCACAAACTGATGCGTTTCCGTAAGGTTTCCCTTCAGTTCAGCGACAGAAGCACGCAGTCGGTGGAGGAACACAAGCAGCTCTTTGAAGCAATCGAAGCGGGCGACGCGCAAAAGGCAAAAGAGTTGATGGCAGAACACGTAAACAATGCGTGTAAAAATATTATGGGAGGTATGTAAGATGGGACTTACGCTGGCACAAAAAATTATCAAAGAACATTTAATCAGCGGTGAAATGACAGTAGGAAATGAAATCGCAATCAGAATAGATCAGACATTGACGCAGGACGCGACAGGAACGATGGCATATCTGGAATTCGAGACAATGGGCGTTCCGCGCGTAAAGACGGAGCTTTCGGTTGCATATATCGACCACAACACGCTTCAGTCAGGCTTTGAAAATGCTGACGACCACCGCTTCATTCAATCCATGGCAAAGAAGCACGGCTTATACTTCAGCAGACCGGGAAACGGAATCTGTCATCAGGTGCATTTGGAACGCTTCGGCAAACCGGGTAAGACTCTCATAGGCTCCGACAGCCATACACCGACAGGCGGCGGCATTGGTATGCTTGCGATGGGCGCCGGCGGACTTGACGTTGCGGTTGCAATGGGCGGCGGCGCATACTACATCACGATGCCGAAAATGTATAAAGTCAATCTGACAGGAAAGCTTAGAGATTTCGTAACTGCGAAGGATGTCAGTCTCGAAATTCTCAGAATTCTGAGCGTTAAGGGCGGCGTAGGTGCGATTATCGAATGGGGCGGCGAAGGCGTAAAGACCCTTTCCGTTCCGGAGAGAGCAACAATCACCAATATGGGCGCGGAGCTTGGAGCAACAACTTCCATTTTCCCATCCGATGAAGTTACAAGAGAATTCTTAAAGGCAGAAGGAAGAGAAGCGGATTTCACACCGCTTGCAAGCGATGAGGATGCCGTTTATGATAAGGTAATCGACATCAACCTTTCCGAATTGAAACCGCTGATTGCTTGTCCGCACAGCCCGGACAATGTAGTGACGGTTGAGAGTCTGAAAGGAACGAAGGTGGATCAGGTCTGCATCGGTTCCTGCACGAACTCTTCTTTATATGATATGCTGAAAGTCGCAGCACTTTTAAAGGGCAAGACAATCAGCCCGAATGTAAGCCTTTCCATTTCCCCGGGCTCCAAGCAGGTGCTTTCCATGCTTGCTGACTGCGGTGCATTATCGGATATTCTCACAAGCGGCGCGAGAGTGCTGGAATGTGCGTGCGGACCATGTATCGGCATGGGATTCTCACCGAACTCCGCAGGTGTATCGCTTCGTACTTTCAACCGTAACTTTGAAGGCCGTTCCGGCACAAAAGACGCAAAAGTGTACTTAGTATCTCCGGAAACCGCTGTCGCTGCAGCACTTACAGGTGAAATCACAGACCCGATGCTTCTCGGTCAGATGCCGAAGGTTACAATGCCGGAAGCATTTAAGATAGACGACAGCGCAGTTCTGGCTCCCGCACCGGAAGCGGAAGCTGCATCGGTAGAAATTCTCAGAGGACCGAACATCAAGCCGTTCCCTGACAGCTGTCCGCAGGAAGACGAGCTGAAGGCAGGTGTATCCCTGAAGGCAGGCGATAACATCACCACCGACCATATCATGCCTGCAGGCGCGAAGATACTCCCGTATCGTTCCAACATTCCGCACCTGTCACAGTACTGTTTTGAAGTATGCGACAAGGAATTCCCGGAAAGAGCAAAGGCGATGGGAAGCAGCATCATCGTGGGAGGCAGCAACTACGGTCAGGGCTCATCCAGAGAGCATGCGGCACTCGTACCGCTTTATCTGGGCGTGAAAGCAGTCGTTACCAAGAGCTTTGCAAGAATCCATGCGGCAAACCTTATCAACGCGGGAATTATGCCGCTGACATTTGCAAATCCGGAGGATTACGAAAAAATCAATCAGGAAGACGAAATCCGCATTACGGGTGTTTTTGCAGGAATGGAATCCGGCGAAATGACCCTGGAAGACCTCACAAACGGCGAAAAGATTAAGCTTGTATGCAGCTTCACAGACAGACAGAGAGCGATTTTGAAGGACGGCGGTCTTTTAAAATATGTCGGAAAGGGCGGAAACTAAGATGAGTCAGACAATGGATAAAGAAAAATATATAAAAGAAGCTTCGGAAAAATTTGAAGCCTTGCTCAGAGAGCAGATAAAACGCGCGGAAGACATGAAGAACGCAGCAGGTGCGAAAGACTTTGCAGCATTGCTGCAGATTACAATCGGTCTTTGCGGCGGAGACGGCATCGGCCCGATTATCATGGCTGAGGCAGAAAGACTGCTTACAAAACTTCTTGCAGAGGAACTTGCATCCGGCAAGGTTGTCCTCAGAAAAATTGAGGGACTTACGCTTGAAAACCGCGTGGCTGTCGGCAAAGCGGTTCCCGATGATGTGATGGAAGAAATTAAATCCTGCGATGTAATCCTGAAAGGACCAACGACGACTCCTAAGGGCGGAAGCATGGGAAGCGCCAATGTAACGCTCAGAAGCGAACTTGACCTCTATGCGAACGTCCGCCCGGTATGCGTGCCTGAGGAAGGCATCGACTGGATGTTCTACAGAGAAAACACGGAAGGCGAATATGTGCTTGGAAGCAAGGGCATTGAAATTCCGGAAACTTTGGCGGTTGACTTTAAGGTTACAACCGAAGAAGGAACGAAGCGAATCGCAAGAGCCGCTTTCGACTATGCGAAGAACAACGGCAAGACCAACGTCGCAATCGTAACAAAAGCCAACATTATGAAGAAGACCGACGGGAACTTTTCGGCTATCTGCCGCGAGGTTGCAGCGGACTATCCGGGAATCGAAGCGGAGGACTGGTATATCGACATTATGACCGCAAACCTTGTGAATAAGGCAATCAGAAGTCGTTTTCAGGTTTTCGTAATGCCGAATCTGTACGGTGACATCATAACCGACGAAGCAGCCGAAATCCAGGGCGGAGTCGGAACGGCAGGCAGTGCCAACATTGGAGACCGCTATGCGATGTTTGAAGCGATTCATGGCTCAGCGCCGCGAATGATCGAAGAGGGACTTGCGGACTATGCAAACCCTTCGAGTATTTTCAAAGCGACGGAAATGATGCTAAGACACATCGGTTTCACAGAGAAAGCCGATAAGCTTGCAGAAGCACTTCACGTTTGCTGCGATGTTGAAAAATCCGTGGTAGTGACGGGAATGCGTGACGGCGGGACTTGCCGCGAATTCGCAGAATATATGATGAGCAAACTGTAGTTTGCTGCTTGACAATTATCCCACCGCGATATAAAATAAATCTATTGAAAATTCAATAGAAACGATGACGAAGAGGAGTAGAAAGAGACCTGCCCTTTACAGAGAATCGGGGACGCGGCTGAGAGCCCCGGAAGAAGGCGTTTTTTGAAGGTTGCTTCCGAGTTTTAATCATAATGAGGGTCTGTTTTCCGAGGCGGAAGATAGGAACAAAGGTGGTACCGCGGAATGATATTTCGTCCTTTGTAAGCATTGGCTTGCAGAGGACTTTTTTTATTCTCATGCACGCCGCAGACGAAAAAGAGAAAGGAAAATCGAAAAGATGGAAAAAAATTTAGCAAAAACCTATAATCCGAAAGATTTTGAAGACAGAATCTATGAGATGTGGGAAACAAACGGCGCATTCAGAGCAGAAGTAGATAAGGACAAAAAGCCTTTTACAATTGTTATGCCGCCACCTAACATCACAGGACAGCTTCACATGGGACATGCGCTCGACCAGACTCTGCAGGATGTGCTCACAAGATGGAAGAGAATGCAAGGCTACAGCGCACTTTGGCTTCCGGGCTCCGACCATGCAAGTATCGCAACGGAAGTTAAGGTCGTTGAAAAAATCAGAGCCGAAGAAGGTCTGGAGAAAGAAGACCTCGGAAGAGAAGAATTTCTCAAGCGCGCATGGGCATGGAAGGAAGAATACGGCGGAAGAATTACGCGTCAGTGCCGTAAGCTCGGAGACTCCTGCGACTGGTCCAGAGAAAGATTTACGATGGATGAAGGCTGCAACCACGCGGTCAAAGCTGCATTCATCAAGCTTTACGAGAAAGGCCTGATTTATAAGGGAAACCGTCTTGTAAACTGGTGCCCGCAGTGCGGAACTTCGCTTTCCGACGCAGAAGTCGAACACGAGGACAAGAACGGCAAGTATTGGTATTTCAAATATCCTGCTGCAGCACCGACCGCTGATTTTGACGGAATCGTAGTTGCTACATCAAGACCGGAAACCATGTTCGCAGATGAAGCAATCGCCGTTCATCCGGACGATGAAAGATATAAGGAAGTTATCGGCAGGAAGGTTATCCTCCCATTGGTAGGCAAGGAAATCCCAATTATTGCGGACAGCTATCCTGACCCTGAGAAGGGAACCGGTGCCGTTAAAATTACTCCGGCGCACGACCCGAACGACTTTGAAGTAGGACAGCGCGCAGGACTTCCGGTTGTTTCCTGCATTAACAAGGACGCAACGATGAACGAACTGGCAGGAAAATATGAAGGTCAGGATCGCTACGAATGCCGTAAGAATTGGGTTTCGGACCTTGAGGCTGCGGGTTATCTGGTTAAGACCGAAGAAAAGGTAATCCCGATGGGAACCTGCTACAGATGCCATACGGTTATCGAAGATATGGTATCCGACCAGTGGTTTGTAAAGATGGAAGAACTGGCAAAACCGGCAATCGAAGTTGCGAAAAACGGTAAGTTGAGACATATACCGGAAAGATTTGAAAAGATTTATCTGCACTGGCTGGAAGGAATCAAGGACTGGTGTGTTTCCAGACAGCTTTGGTGGGGACACAGAATCCCGGCATACTACTGTGAAGAATGTGGCGAGACTGTTGTTTCTTACGACGCACCGGAAAAATGTCCGAAATGCGGCTGCACGCATCTGAAGCAGGATGAGGATGTACTGGATACATGGTTCTCCTCTGCGCTTTGGCCGTTTTCAACGCTCGGCTGGCCGGAAAAAACTCCGGAGCTCGACTATTTCTACCCGACGGATGTACTCGTAACGGGATATGACATCATCTTCTTCTGGGTGGTAAGAATGGTATTCTCCGGCTTGGAATATATGGGAGAGGTTCCTTTCCATGATGTATACATCCACGGGTTGGTAAGAGATGCACAAGGTCGCAAGATGTCCAAGTCTCTCGGAAACGGAATTGACCCGCTTGAAATTATCGACAAATACGGCGCAGATGCCCTCAGATTCATGCTTTCCACGGGTATTACGCCGGGCAATGACATGCGTTTCACCGAAGACAGACTGGAAAATTCCAGAAACTTTGCGAATAAGCTTTGGAATGCGTCCAGATTCGTAATTATGAACCTTCAGGATGAAGAGGGCGAATTCAAGCCGCTTGCAAAATGCTGCGACGACTGCTGCGGCGGCGCATGTGCAAACACGACGAATTTTGCGAATATTCCGCTTAAGGATGAAGATAAGTGGATGATTAAAAAAGTAAACGACGCTATCGAGTATATTGACAACGCAATGGAAAGATACGACCTTGCACTTGCGGGACAGAGGGTTTACGACCTGATCTGGAACGAATACTGCGACTGGTATATCGAGCTCGTAAAGGCAAGACTTTGGGGCGACGACGAAGAAGACAAGAAGGTGGTTCGCTTCGTACTGGTAATGTGCCTGAAGAATATGCTGAAGCTTCTGCACCCGTTCATGCCGTTTATCACGGAAGAAATCTGGGGATTCCTGCCGCACGGCGACGATGAGCAGGGCTATCTGATTGCTGCAGAATGGCCGAAGACAAGTGCTGCCTATATCTATCCGCAGGCAGAGAAAACCCTTGAAATGGCAATGGACGCAATCAAGGCAATCCGTAACATCAAGGCAGAGAAGAATGTTGCACCTTCCAAGAAGATTAAAGCAATTATCCTTGCGGAAGGCGAAAAGGCAGAAACTGCCAAAGCAGGTGAAGCATATCTTAGAAACCTTGCAAACATCACGGAAATTCTCTTCACGGATTCCAAGAAGGACGTTCCGGAAGACGCAGTATCGGCAGTCATCGACGGCGCGGAAATCTATATCCCGCTTGATGATCTGGTAGATTTCGCAGAAGAACTGGCAAGACTGGAAAAAGAACAAAAGCGTCTCGAAGGCGAGGTTAAGCGTTCGAACGGAATGTTAAGCAATCCGGGATTCGTAAACAAGGCGCCTGAAGCAAAGATTCAAGCGGAAAAAGATAAACTTGCTGTGTACGAAGACATGCTCGCAAAAGTTAGTGCACAGATAGAAGCAATTAAGACAAAATTACAATAAATACAATCATACAATACATTCACAAGAGGTAAGAAATGGCAGATTTAAAGGGCGCAGCCTATGCTGCAGAAGGAGCAATCGGCAAAATACATGAGTTTGAAAAATTCGGATCGGTGCTCGGACTGGAAAGAATGACAAAACTGCTTGACATTCTCGGAAATCCGCAGGATGAGTTGAAGGTTATTCATGTTGCCGGAACCAACGGCAAAGGCTCAACTTGCAAATTTATTTACAGTGTATTACAGGAATGCGGGTATAAAGTGGGGCTTTATACCTCGCCCTTTCTGGAAATCTTTAATGAAAGAATCGAATTTGACGGAAATTATATCAGTGATGAGGATTTGTCCGTATACACGGACAGAGTTCTTGCTGCCGTAAAACAGATGACAGACGCAGGGCTGCAGTCACCGACGGAATTTGAAGTGATTACCGCCATAGCTTTTTTGTACTTCAAAGAAAAGAAAACGGACTATGTTGTGCTTGAAGTAGGCCTGGGCGGAAGAGGAGACTCCACCAATGTTTGCAAGAAACCGCTTATCTCGGTAATCACATCCATATCCTATGACCACACGGACCGCCTCGGCAATACCCTTGCGGAAATTGCCTCGGAAAAAGCCGGCATCATCAAAGACGGCTGCCCGGTTGTCACAAGTGCCGAAGCAGACGAAGCACTCGCCGTCATCGAGCAGGCCGCGGCAGAACACGGCTCCATGTACTTCGAAACCCGCAATCTGCCTTGCCTGATTACAGCCGAAACCTTCGGTGGCTCCAAATTCGACATTGATATTCAGGGAGTCACATTCAAAAACCTTGAAATAAGCATGATAGGCCGCCATCAGGTCAAAAACGCAGCCGTGGCTGTAGCAGCCCTGTGCATTTTGGAAGAGAACGGAGACATCCGACTTCCGAACGAAGCACTGCGCGCCGGGCTCAAGAAAGCAAAGCAGATCGGCAGATTCGAGATTATGACGCCGCCGGGACAAAAGCCGGTCTACATCATTGACGGTGCACACAACCCGGACGGCGCTCTTGCTCTCCGCAGAACGATGACAACCTTCTGTGCGGATTCGAAAATTCTGATGGTTACCGGTATGCTTGCCGACAAAGATACCGATACTATATTGAAGGAATTTACGCAGATTACAGGCGACTTTATTGTCACGGAGCCGGTAAATCCACGCAGAATGTCAAAAGAAGAGCTGAAAGCGAAAATAGAGGCTCTGGGCGGCAGTGTAAAAGCGGCTGCAGAGCATGAAGAGGCTCTTCATGCAGCAAAGGCAATGCAGGACGAGTACGATGTGATCTTATTTGCCGGCTCGCTGTATCTGATCGGAGAAATCAGGAGGATGTTATGAAATTTATTTTGCGTTCGACAGACGAATACGACAGACTCGTCAAGTTTTTCGTAGAGAACAAGCTGGAATTCGACGGCGACGAGGAAGTGGATACGGATATTCTCAAATGCTGGAAGATATCCCAGGCGGAGGGAGATGACCTCAAGCATATCAAGACAGATAACCGGGACGGCAAAGATTTTATTGCTGCGGGATGCGTTTTGGCGATGCGAGAGGGTAAATACATCATAGACGGAATCGCTGTAGACCCGGCCATGCGAAAATTCGGCCTGGGCAGACTTTTGATTAATAAAGCGAAAGAAGAGGTTTTGGCAAGAGGCGGAGATGCACTCTATCTGGTTGCCAGAGCACCTGAATTTTTCAGACGGCTGGGCTTTGAAACAATACCTGCCGACAACGCACCGAACTTCTTCGAATGCAAGTACTGCCCGCAGTACGGGAAAGAATGTCATCCCGAAATAATGAAATTGGATTTGAAATGAAAGAAAAAGACATGAATTACAGTAAACTTTTGCAGGGAATACTCGACATAGCCGAAGAAATGCTGGTCGCGGGCGCGGAAGTCAGCCGCGTTGAGGACAGTGTGGAGCGCATGTGCAGCGCATACGGCTGTGATCGGGTAAATGTTTTTGTTATTACCTCAAATATACAGGTTACAATGGAAGACCCGGACGGGGAGATTGTAACGCAGATACGAAGAGTTGTAAGAAATGATGTCAACTTTGACAGGCTTGATTTTCTTAATGACTTGTCAAGATATGTGTGCAGAAATTTACCATCGGTCGAAGAACTGCGCGAACGCTTCGACGAAGTGATGCAGAGAAAGCAGCAGCCGATTGCCTTGAGCCTTCTGAGTGGGATGGCAATCGGCGGAAGTTTTGCTGTCTTTTTCGGGGGAAACATTCAAGACGGAATCGCAGCGGCAGTCTGCGGTCTTGCGACCGTCGTGCTCAATTTAGTGGTTTCGAAGCTGGGACAGAATCCGCTTGCAAACATATTCATTGTTTCGTTTGCAGCGGGAATTCTTTCGGTTATTACGGTATGGCTCGGAATCGGCATGCATACCGACAAAATAATGATAGGTGTAATCATGCTTCTGATTCCGGGAATTGCGATGACAAACGGAGTCAGAGACATGCTTACCGGGGACATTGCTACGGGGATGCTCAGAGTTGCAAATGCGCTTCTGCTTGCGATTGCAATTGCATGCGGTTTTGCGCTTTCCCTTTTTGTGACGGGAGGCGGACTGATATGATGATACAGATTGCAGTAGCTTTCATAGGATCACTTGGATTTGCCGTTTTTCTCAAAATGAAAGGAAAACAGGCTTTGATGGCAGGAGTCGGCGGCGGACTCACATGGGCACTTTTTCTGGCTTTGCAAAATTATATGGGGGGATTGTTCTTGCCGAATCTTTTGGCCTCCGTATTTGTGGGCATATACGCAGAAATCATGGCACGCGTAAACCGCACTCCGGCAACGATTTTTCTGACCACAGGTGCGGTTCCACTGATTCCGGGCGGAAGTCTTTATTACACCATGCTTGGCCTGGTATCAAACGATGAGCTTATGTTCGCTGAAAACGGAAGCAAAGCGGCGATTATTGCGCTTGCTATTGCGCTTGGTTTTGTAATCGTAGCCATAGCAAACAACCTTCATCTCAGAATTCAGAAAGGGCAGTAACATGAGAAAACTTGCGGAATTCATAAAAAAACACAAAATTATAACGATTCTGCTCGCTGTAGCGATATTGCTTCTTGCAAAGAGCCTGTTTTTTAAGGATGAAGCAGCAGGTTACCTTCAGGAGACAGCGGAAAAGCGCGACATCGTAACTTACAACAGCTTTGTTGGCAACGTGGAACCGGCATCGGACATACAGCTTGTGGCACAGGCCTCGGAAGAGGTGGTGAGCCTAGCGGTGAAAAACGGAGACAAAGTCAAAACCGGAGATGTTATCGCAGAGCTTGACACCACCGCAATCGATTACAATATCAAGCTCCAGGAAGCGAACCTGGAAACCGCAAAGAGAAACAATAAATTCAACATTTCCGATGCAAAGCACGGATACGAAAGCTACAAGGAAAGCATTGACAGGGGACTCAACACTTCCATTGAGAGTGCAAGAACACAGATGAACAGTGCCAAAGATGCGCTTCAAGATGCAAAAGACGAGTATGAAGATGCGAAGAAATCATTGGAAAACGGCAGCTATGAAGGCATCCAAAGCATATATCTGCAGCGGGAACAGGCCTACCGGGCATATTTGAGTGCCTCCCAAGCCTCTTCGGATGCGTACCGTACATATTCATCAAAATATAAAGAATATACAGAGGCAAAGAAAGCGTATGACGATGCGGTAAATTCCTCCGCAGAGAACATTGCAATACTGAAGACAGCAATGGACAGTGCGAAAATGGCAATGGACTCCGCAAAGACGCAGGCAGATGCGGCGGACAGAAGCTACGAAAACGCACGCGATACATACAATGACACAGATACGGCATATAAGAACTCCAAGAAGAGTATTTTAAAGAAACTCGAAAGTGCTGTTGACACTGCACAGACCGGGTACGACACCGCTAAGAAAAATTTTGAAATTGCGGAGTTTCAGGTTAACCAGCAGCTTGAGAGTTACGAAGCCGCATACGATAAGACAAAAGCACTCAGCGATGTAAGTGCAGCGGAAATACAGCTCAACCAGCTGAAAGCAACGCGTGCGGATTATATCATCAAGGCGCCTTGCGACGGAACCGTGACGCAGCTTTCTCTTGAAAAAGGGGAAATGGCAACAATGGGAATGCCGGTCGCAACGATTTCAAATCTTGACGGAATGCAGGTGAATATCAAGGTAGACGAATACACGATAAAAAACGTGCATGTTTCAAGCCCGGTAAAGATCTTGATTGATGCCATCGACAAAGAATATGAGGGGATTCTCATTGAGGTGGATAAGACCGCAACCGTTGAAGGCGGCGTGTCCTATTTTAACGCAAAAGTAAGCTTTACCCCGGATGAACTTGTGAAGGCAGGAATGAGCGTAGAAGTAAAACTCACGAGAATCGACGAAAGAAATGTTTTGAGCGTTTCACAAGTGAGCCTGCAATACAATGAAGACAATACGGCATATGTCCTCGTTAAGGATGCGGGCGGAAGCATGGAGCAAAGACAGCTTGTGCTGGGCGCCTCGGATGGCATCTATGTGGAAGTTAAGGACGGGCTCAGCGAAGGCGAAGAAATATTTTATCCGAAAAAATTTGATTTTAATATGGAAGAAATGGATTCCATGCGAGAAGCAAGAAACTCCATGATGCTGGGTGAATGATATGGCAGTGAAAGAAATTCTCAGAATGGAAAAAATTGTGAAGCAATATGTCATGGGCGAGGAAGTCTCCACCGTTCTTAAAGGCATCGACCTTACCGTAAACGAGGGCGAATTTCTTGCGGTTCTGGGTCCTTCGGGAAGCGGCAAGTCAACACTCATGAATATCATAGGCTGCCTCGACACGCCAACTTCGGGGGATTATTACCTTTCCGGCAGACATATTTTCAACCAGGATGAAAAAACACTGGCGCATATCCGAAGCAAAGAGATCGGATTTATTTTCCAGTCCTTTTATCTTTTGCAGCGTCAGAGTGCCCTTGACAATGTAATGCTTCCTCTGATATATGCCGGAATGAATACGAGGGAACGCGAAGAAAGAGCGAAACTCATGCTGGAGCGTGTCGGACTTGCGGATAAAATGTATCATTTTCCGAATCAAATGTCCGGCGGTCAGCAGCAGCGCGTTGCGATTGCAAGAGCAATTTCAACCAATCCCACGATTCTGCTTGCGGATGAACCTACGGGTGCACTGGACCAGAAAACAGGCGAACAGGTCATGGAAATCTTCCACGAACTCAATGAAGAGGGAAGAACAATTATAATGATCACGCATGATTCCAAAATCGCATCGCATGCAAAGCGCATCGTGCGTATTCTTGACGGAAATATAAGCGAGGGAGGCTTGGAAGATGCCTAAACTCAGCATGATAAAAGAAAGCGTAATCATGTCCGTCCAAAACATCGTTTCGAACAAGATGCGTTCCTTTCTTACCACACTCGGAATTATCATAGGTGTAGCTGCGGTAATCGCGATGGTAACGACGGTTTCTGCCGTTTCGGACTACATGATGGATGAGTTTTCGAGCCTCGGAGCGGGGACTCTTACCGTCAACGCACCCGGAACGGCTCTCAAAGCGGGTCTTACGGAAAACGACTTGGAAGAGATAAAAAAACTCGACAATGTCAAGGGAATCGCACCGTCTGTAAGCGTATATGCAAAAGTCGTAAGGAATGACTATGTCAGTGACGATGTAACCGTAACCGGAAAGAACGAGACATATTTTCAAAAAAACGACGAGATGGTGACCTACGGAAGGGCCTTCACAGCACAGGACATGGATGGAACGGTTACCGTCTGCTTGATTGACGATACTCTTGCGAAAACATTTTTCCTGGGAGAAGATCCCCTCGGGAAAACGATTCGCATAGGTGGAATCCGCTATACCGTAATCGGGCTTTGTGCCCCTGACGATACCATGATGAGCATGATGGTCGGAGTGAAAGAGAGCGACGGAAATATCTACATCCCGTACAAAAATGCGCTGAGCATGAACGGCAGGAATTTTGTTACGAGTCTTGAAGTATACATTGACAACACAGAACTGACAAGCACTTTGGTAGACAATCTTGAAGCTTTTCTTGACAACACATTCAACAATTCCGAAAGTGCGTACAGCATTATCAACATGGAGAGCCTTCTTGACATGATGGATACCATGTACGATATGATGAATAAACTGCTTGCTGGGATTGCCTCAATATCGCTTCTTGTCGGCGGAATCGGAATTATGAACATGATGCTTGTAAATGTGAGCGAAAGAACACGGGAAATCGGACTTCGCAAAGCACTCGGTGCGGAGCCGAAGATTATACAGCTTCAATTCCTGATCGAGTCCATTATTTTGTCACTAATGGGCGGCGCAATCGGAATTTTGTCCGGCGAGCTGCTTTCCTATGTGGCACTTTCGGCAATCGGAACGGGCTTTGAGGTGAACTTGTCAGCGGTTGCCTTGGGATTCGGATTTTCATTTGCGGTCGGAATTGTCTTCGGCTGGGCACCCGCAAGAAAGGCAAGCCGGCTGAATCCAATTGATGCCCTTCGCAGCGAATAAATATAGGCATACTTTTTCTCTAAAGTAATAGAATGTATAGACACTAAAACTTTAGGAGGAAAAAATGGAAAGTAATGTAGCGGAACTTTGCGGTGTTGTGCTTTCAGAGTTAAGATTCAGTCACAAAACTTACGGCGAAATTTTTTATACTTTCGTTCTGGGAATCGAACGCAGAAGCGGATATATCGATGAAATAAACATTATGGTTTCGGAGCGGCTGATTTTTGACAATCCGCCGAGAGAAGGAGATTTTGTTGAGATAAAAGGCCAGATAAGGACCTACAACGAGATTGTGGATGAAAAAAACAAACTTAATGTTGTTGTTTTTGCCAAGGAAATATATCAAAGTGAAAATTTCGGATATAACGAGAATTACATCTATCTGGAAGGGTTTCTCTGCAAAGAGCCATTGAAGCGAACCTCGCCTCTCGGACGCGAAATCTGCGATATGATGCTTGCTGTAAACCGCATGTATAACAAATCCGACTACATACCGTGCATCGCGTGGGGCAGAAATGCCGGATATGCCGAAAAACTCGGGGTTGGCACCAAGCTTGCGCTGGAGGGAAGAATTCAAAGCAGAGAATACAAAAAGAAGCTTGATGACGGCACTGCCGAGATGCGGAAGGCTTTTGAAGTATCCGTAGTCAAGCTGGAGGAAGCATAATTCAAAATAATATTACCGATGCAAAATCCATTTTGCCTGCGGCGGAATGGATTTTTGACTGCACATAAATTATCCGTGAAAATCCTCCTTGACACATCCCTGCCTTATATGCTACAATAGCTGGCGAAAGAAATCTTTAAGCACGATACAGAGATGTCGGCAAGATGGACATAGGAAGACAAACAGCGGAAGCCCTCAGAACAGGTGCTTGCGTTAGTGTGTTATGTATGACCGTAATCTTGCCGTAGGGCAGGATTTTTTTATGCCCAAAGGAGGATTGGCAATGAAAAAATATTTCGCGGAGCGTTTTAAAGAAAAATTTAAGAACAAGTTTGGTGATTTCTCCGATGAATCGTTTTTGATAATCCCTTCTTTTGTGGATGTACATGTACATTTGCGAGAGCCGGGATTTTTTTTTAAGGAAACCATAGCAAGCGGAAGCCGTGCGGCAGCAGCTTCGGGATACGGACACATCTTTTCGATGCCGAATCTGAATCCGGTGCCCGATACGCTCGAAAACCTCAAAGTGCAGCTCAAGCTAATCGAAAAAAATGCCTGCATCGATGTAAGGCCTTACGGAGCAATTACGATGGGTGAGCAGGGCAGGGAACTTGCGGAGCTTGAAGAGATGGCACCGTTTGTCATCGGTTTCAGCGATGATGGTGTGGGGCTGAACGACCCCGACCTGATGAAGAAGGCAATGGAAACTGCAAAGTACCATAACCTTCTTATTGCAGCGCATTGCGAGGATCTGACTCTGAGAAACGGCGGCTATATTCATGACGGAGATTATGCGAAGAGACACGGGCATAAGGGGATTTCCTCCGAAAGCGAATGGAAACCGATACAGCGTGATTTGAAGCTGGCAGAAGAGACAGGCTGTAAATACCACGTCTGCCACATTTCCACGAAGGAAAGCGTGGAAATTATCGCCGAAGCCAAGGCAAGAGGCGTGGATGTCACCTGCGAAACCGCGCCGCACTACCTGATTTTTAAGGACGAGGATTTGCAGGAGGACGGAAGATTCAAGATGAATCCGCCGATTCGCAGCGAGAAAGACCGCGAGGCACTCAGAAAAGGGATTCTCGACGGAACCATCGATATGATTGCGACCGACCACGCGCCGCACAGCGAAGAAGAAAAAGCAAAGGGACTTGCGGGCAGCGCGATGGGAATTGTGGGACTGGAAACCGCATTTCCGGTGCTTTATACGGAGCTTGTAAAGAGCGGAATTCTGCCGCTTGAGCGATTAGTCGAATTGATGGCAGAAGCCCCAAGACGCAGATTCGGTCTCCCGTCGGCGGAAGAGGCAGACGATTGGGCGGTGTGGAATATTGCCGAAAGCTATATAATCTGCCCGGAAAACTTCATTTCAATGGGAAGAGCGACGCCGTTTGCGGGGCAAGAGGTTTACGGAAAATGCGTGCTGAATCTACTCGGCGGAAAGACGGTTTGGGAGGACAAAAAATGAAGCAGAATACCTATCGAATTGCAGAAAACAGAGCCTTGACAGAAAGCGTATGGGAAATGACGCTAAATGGCGATACTTCTGCTTGTGAAAGACCGGGACAATTCGTTAATATCAAGCTCGAAGGATTTTTTCTGCGGAGACCGATTTCCGTCTGCGATTATGACGAAAACACGATAAAGATTATATATAAGACCGTCGGGGCCGGAACGAAGGAAATGTCGCAGATGCGGCAAGGACAGACGCTGGATGTGCTGACGGGCCTCGGAAACGGATACGATACCGCTAAAGCGGGAAATATGCCGCTCTTAATCGGAGGAGGCGCAGGGGTTCCACCGCTGTACGGTTTGCTTCGGCACCTGAAGAAAGAAAATCCGAAATGCGAAGCGAAGGTCATTTTAGGCTTTAACACGAAAGAGGAAATCTTCTATAAAGAGGAATTTGAAGCACTTGGTGCCGAAGTTTTCCTCACGACCGCAGACGGCACGGCCGGCACGAAAGGCTTCGTAACCGATGTGATGAAGGCTCTTACCTACAGCTACTTCTATGCCTGCGGACCGGAAGTCATGCTGAAGGCAATTGACACAGAGGCGAAAACCTCAGGGCAGCTCAGTTTTGAAGAGCGGATGGGGTGCGGATTCGGAGCCTGCATGGGCTGCTCCTGCAGGACGAAATACGGAAACAAGAGAATCTGCAAGGAAGGACCGGTTTTGGAAAGAGAGGAAATCATATGGTAGATAGAGAAAAGAAAGCCGCCGGCACTGCGGAAGCGGATATTTCCACCGAGCTTTGCGGAATCCGCCTTGATAATCCGGTGATTCCGGCGAGCGGCACTTTCGGCTACGGAAGAGAATTTAACGAATTTTACGATATAAACTGCCTGGGAACCTTTTCATTCAAAGGAACGACCTTGGAGCCGCGCTTCGGTAACCCGACGCCGCGGATTGCGGAGTGCCCGGACGGCATGATTAACGCGGTCGGCCTGCAAAACCCGGGTGTGGAGAAGGTCATCAACGAGGAACTTCCCGCACTGGCAGAGATTTTTCATAAGCCTGTGATGGCAAATGTCAGCGGATTTTCCGTGAGCGATTATGCGAAGACAGTCGAAAAACTCGAAGCCGACGAAGCGGCGAGCCGCCAAATCGGATGGTACGAAATCAACATCAGCTGTCCGAATGTGCATGGCGGCGGCATGGCGTTCGGAACCTGTCCGCAGGCAGCGGCAGAGGTCACGAAGGCAGTCAGAAAAATGACGAAAAAGCCGATGCTGCTGAAACTTTCCCCGAATGTGTCGGATATTACGGAAATCGCAAAAGCCTGTGAAGATGCGGGCGCGGACGGCATCAGCCTGATTAACACACTGCTCGGAATGCGAATCGACCTGCGGACAAAACGCCCGGTCATCGCCAATAAAATGGGCGGATTTTCGGGTCATGCGATTCTGCCGGTGGCACTGCGTATGGTGTGGCAGGTCTACGATGCGGTAAAGATTCCAATCGTCGGAATGGGCGGTGTTTCAAGCACCGAGGAAGTCATCGAAATGATGCTTGCCGGAGCGTATGCAGTGGAAATCGGAGCGGCAAACCTGACAGAACCGTTTATCTGCAAAAAAATTATCGAAGAACTACCGAATACATGTAAAAAATACGGAATTACAAGTTTAAAGGAAATCATAGGAGGTGCTCACTAATGGGAAAAGACGTAATTATCGCCTGCGATTTTGCTTCGGCAGAGGAAACGCTGGCATTTCTGGACAAATTCACCGCGGAAAAACCGTATGTCAAAATCGGCATGGAGCTTTACTATGCGGAGGGACCGCAGATTGTGAAGAAAATCAAGGAACGCGGACATAAAATTTTCCTGGATTTGAAACTGCATGACATTCCGAATACCGTTAAAAAGGCGATGAAAGTCCTTTCGGCTCTGGATGTCGATATGTGCAACCTTCACGCGGCAGGCACAGCCGCGATGATGGAAGCGGCACTCGAAGGTTTGACAAGAGAAGACGGCACGAGACCTTTGCTGATTGCGGTTACGCAGCTTACCTCCACCGACCAGGAGCGGATGGAGAAAGACTTGCTGATTGAAAAGCCTCTGGAAGAGGTGGTTGACCATTATGCAGCAAACGCGAAAAAAGCAGGGCTTGACGGCGTGGTATGTTCGCCTCTGGAAGCAGCTCGGGTGCATGAGCTTTGCGGAGAAGGCTTCCTGACGGTAACACCGGGTGTGCGCTTTGCGGACGGCGATGCAGGCGACCAGGTGCGCGTGACGACCCCGCAGCGGGCAAAGGAAATCGGTTCGGACTATATTGTGGTCGGACGCCCGATTACGCAGGCAGAAGACCCTGTGGCAGCCTATAGACGCTGCGTCAGCGAGTTTGTCGGCTGAGAGCAGAAGCCGTAAAACGGCGAAAATGAAATTGTAAGTTACAGGCATGTTAAGTATAAAGGAGATTAGTATGGATTTTAAACAAGAAATTGCAAAGGGTCTGCTTTCCATCGAGGCGGTTTTTCTCAGACCGGAAGAGCCGTTCACATGGGCGAGCGGAATTAAAAGTCCGATTTACTGCGACAACCGTCTGACGCTGACATCGCCGGATGTGCGTACGATGGTGGAAAACGGACTTGCAGAAATTATCAGAGAGAACTATCCGCAGTGCGAGGTTCTGATGGGAACCAGCACGGCAGGAATCGCACATGCGGCGATTACCGCACATCTGATGGATCTTCCGATGGGCTATGTCAGAGGCTCTGCCAAGGATCACGGGCGCACCAACCAAATCGAAGGAAAACTTTTGCCGGGACAAAAAGTGGTCGTTGTCGAGGATTTGATTTCGACCGCGGGTTCCGCCGTTGACACCGTAAAGGTGCTTCGGGAAGCGGGCGCGGAAGTCCTTGGAATCGCCAGCATTTTTACATACGGTATGAAGAAAGGTCTTGAACGCCTTGCAGAAAACGAAGTAAAAAACGTGAGCCTCTGCGACTTGGACGCTTTGGTGAAAATTGCGGCAGAAAGCGGATATATCAAACAAGACGAAAAAGCAAAAATTTTAAAGTTCAGAGACAACCCTTCCGATGAGGGCTGGATGAAAGGAGACAAATAATGAAAGAAATCAGAAACCTGATTAACATTACCGACTTAACTGTAGAAGAAATCGACGAGCTGATTGCGGTTGCGGACGACATCGTTGAAAATCACGCGGAATATGAGGATATCTGCGCGCATAAAAAACTTGCAACACTGTTCTTTGAGCCGAGCACCAGAACCAGACTCAGCTTTGAAGCTGCAATGCTCGAGCTCGGCGGAAGCGTTCTGGGATTCTCCGAAGCAAGCTCCAGTTCCGCGGCAAAGGGCGAAAGCGTGAGCGATACGATTCGCACGGTCGGCTGCTATGCGGACATCATCGCAATGCGTCACCCGAAAGAGGGCGCGCCGATTGTTGCAGCGCAACGCACGACGGTTCCGATTATCAACGGCGGCGACGGCGGACATTTCCACCCGACACAGACTTTGACCGACCTTTTGACGATTAAGAGAAAGAAAGGCCGTCTGGATCATATGACGATTGGGCTTTGCGGAGACCTGAAATTCGGTCGTACCGTTCACTCCCTCATCGAAGCAATGCTCCGCTACGAAGGCATTAAATTCGTGCTGATTTCACCGCAGGAGCTTCAGGTACCGGACTATGTAAAGGAAAAGATGGACGCGGCAGGAGCAGAATGGACGGAAGTGGAGACTTTGGAAGAGGCAATGCCGCAGCTTGACATCCTGTACATGACCAGAGTACAGAGAGAGCGTTTCTTCAACGAAGAAGACTATGTAAGACTGAAAGACAGCTATATCCTGAATCTTGAAAAGCTGCAGCCTGCAAAGGAAGATTTGACAATCATGCATCCGCTGCCGAGAGTAAACGAAATTTCGGTTGAAGTAGACGACGACCCGCGCGCATGCTACTTCTTCCAGGCACTTTGCGGAAAACACATCCGTATGGCACTCATTCTCTTCCTGCTCGGCATCAAGAGAGCGTAGAGCGAAGGGAAGCTACAGAGTTTAGAGTTAATGAAAACGAAAATAGGGAGGAAAAAATGAATATAGATGGCGTAAAAAACGGAATCGTACTGGACCATATCAAGGCAGGAAAGAGCATGATGGTTTACGAACTTTTGGGACTGGACAAGGTTGACAACTGTGTAGCGGTTATTCAGAATGTTTCCAGCTCCAAATACGGAAAGAAAGACATCATTAAAATCGATGAAAGCATCGAACTGGACTTAGATGTTCTGGGTTATATCGACAGCAATATCACTGTAAATCACGTGAAAGACGGAAAGCTGGAAAAGAAACTACACTTAGAGCTTCCGCTGACCCTCAAAAATGTAGTAAGATGCAAAAACCCGAGATGCATCACAAGCATTGAGCAGGAAATCGTGCATACCTTCCGTCTGGTTGACAGGGAAAAGAAAGTATACCGCTGCGCTTACTGCGACGCGGAGCATCGGGTAAAATAGCTTTGAAACGCTTGCGGCGGGATGGATTTTGTGCTAAAATGAACTTTAACATATTTTATACAAACGGAGGGAAACAAAATGTTCGATGCTAGCGGAAGAGACAACAATACTTACAATGTTGACAATTTCGAATTTATTAAAAAAACATCGCCTGTAGTCGGCGGATTCATTGAAAAAGAGTACTATCGCCAGAAGAATAATGTGGAGCTCATCGCTTCCGAAAACTACTGTTCAGAAGCAGTCCTTGCGGCATGCGGAAGTTGTCTGTCATGGAAATACGCGGAAGGGTATCCTTATGTACGTACTTCCGGAAATACCAGCCGCTACTACGGCGGAACTGAGTTTGTTGATCAGCTGGAAGAGTACTGCTGTGATGTCTGGAGAAAAGTTTTCGATACGGACTATCATGTGAATGTACAGCCGCACAGCGGTTCGCAGGCGAACTTTGCAGCATATAAGTCAATACTGAAACCGGGAGATACTATTTTATCTTTGTCCCTTGACAACGGTGGACACCTTACTCACGGCTCTTCCGTAAACTTCAGCGGCACCCTTTACAATATGGTATTTTACGATGTAGATGAAAGAGGATATATCGACATGGAAGATGTCCGCAAGAAAGCTTTGGCTTGCAGACCGCAGCTCATTCTTACAGGAGCATCCGCTTACTCCAGAACCATTGACTTCCCGGCATTTGCTGAAATTGCGAAGGAAGTGGGTGCTTATTTCATGGTTGACATGGCACATATCGCAGGACTTGTTGCAGGCGGTGCACATCCGTCACCGTTCGGTTATGCGGACATTATCACAACCACCACGCACAAAACGTTGAGAGGACCTCGTGGGGGATTGATTTTTGCAAGACAGGACCTTGCCAAGAAAGTTGACAGTGCGGTATTCCCTTATGCACAGGGCGGCCCGCTTGAACACATTATTGCAGGTAAAGCAGTGTGTGCAGAGGAGGCTCTCAGACCTTCCTACAAGGAATATGTACATCAGGTTGTTAAAAACTGCAAAGCTTTGTCCGACGAATTTATTCGTCTCGGCTATAAGGTTGTAACAGGGGGAACCGATAACCATCTGATTCTTCTTGACCTTTCCGACGAACCGTTCAGCGGAAGAGTCCTGCAGGAAGAATGTGACAAGATTGGAATCACACTCAACAAGAACTGCGTTCCATGTGAGAAACGTTCTCCGAGAGAAACTTCGGGTGTCAGAATCGGAACCGCGCCGATGACAACCAGAGGCTACCTTGAAGAAGATTTCGTAAGAGTTGTTCACAGAATTGATGAACTCATCAAAAAACTCAGAGAAGAATATAAATAAAACTTTTGGACTGTAATGAAATGCCCGCCGAAGATTGCCTTTGGCGGGCATTTTTTGTGGTTCTATAATAATGCTGAGCTGAGAGGCTCCTTACCAGGTTACAACTTCCGGTGCTTCCGTGAAGGAGCAGAATGCAGCGGCAGCGTCTTTGATATAATAAACAACTGTATTACCATCGTCAGGTTTGTAAATTGCCTGAAGGCTCGGATATGCGTCGAGCATGGAAATACGCGCTTCGATTCTGTCATCTTCCACGAGTGTGCCTGTCAGTCTGATCCAGCGGTCACTTCCGACCATAGCGGAAATTTCAACCTTTCCGTTCGCCTGAATCTGCTTGGAAACATCTTTGGATTTTCCCGTCTGAACATAGAGTTTTCCTTCAAAAATGTTGATTGTACCGAACGGTCTTACATGCGGCTGGTCGCCGTCAACGGTTGCAATATAGTATACGCCTGCGTTTTTCAAAAATTCATAAACTTTTTCCATATTCGTTCCTCGCTTTCTTTTTCAATAATTATATTCTAAACGCATATCAAAGTAAAGTCAACTTATCAGGATTGAATTTCGTTTTGCCGTATAGGACTTGCACCATTTGCACTTACCCTAACTCCGAACATATCCTTAATGTTTATCAACCGCTTTTCGGCTTCCTATGGCGGTGAAAAAGCGATTGCAGCCTATGCTTGCATTTATGCTGATTCTGCCGAGATTCTTTGGCGGGCAGATTATGGTATGGTGGAGCACCGTGCTTGCACAAATCAGTGCAGCAGCACATGCTGTGTTTTTTGCAGCAAAGACGCAGAAAAGTTCATATGCGAAAAAAATTTTATTATAAGCAAGGGGAAGATATTAGTATGAATGAATATGAGAACCAAATGATATTTTCTTTGATGACAGCATTTTCTTTGACGAAAACGGTCTCTGCGAGCAGGATTAATGATAAACTGAAACTTGATAGGCGTTGAATTTTAAACAGCATTAAGTATAATTTACAAACAATTAAAAAACAATATTTTAAAAGTTATATCTGATAAAATATTATTTCGCATTGTTTTTTAAGTTACAATTTGATAAAATAAAATCATCACAGAAGGGAGGGATGGTATTATGATTAAAAGAGAATCGTATATGAGCCGTATCCGTCCGTTTATTGGCGGTGATTTGATTAAAGTTATGACCGGCATTAGGCGCAGCGGAAAATCTGTCATGCTGGAGCTGATAAAGCAGGAATTACTGGAATCCGGTGTCAGCTCACAGAACTTTATTTCTATAAATTTTGAAGATTTGCGGAATGCACCGCTTTGTAATATGCAGTCTTTGCATGAAGAAATTTTGCGGCGTGCGGAATCCATTCATGGAAAGGTTTTCTTGTTCTTTGATGAAATCCAAGAGGTGCAAGATTGGGAAAAATGTGTGAATTCTCTGCGAGTTGCGCTGGACTGCGATATCTATATTACCGGCTCCAATGCCAAACTGCTGTCCGGTGAACTGGCAACCTACTTAGGCGGACGCTATGTTGAATTTGTAATCTATCCGTTCTCCTTTGCGGAATTTCTTGCGTTATACCAGCCTATTGCACCGCAGGATTCCATACAGCAATGTTTCCAAAAATATCTGCTTTCGGGCGGAATGCCATACCTTGCGAATTTACAGTATAGAGAGGAACCGTCATGCCAGTACTTGACTGACATATTCAATTCTGTGCAGCTCAAGGATATTGTCAAACGAAACAAAGTCCGGGATGTGGATTTATTGGAACGTATTCTGGCATATGTCATGGCAAATGTAGGGACGACCTTTTCGGCCACATCACTGTCCAAGTTTTTTAAGAGCGAGCAGCGTATCGTCGCACCGGAAACCATTATGAACTATATCAAATACTGCTGTGATGCGTATTTGTTCTATAAGGTCAAGAGGCAGGATTTACAAGGAAAACAAATTCTGACAACCAACGAAAAATACTATATTGCCGATCACGGTATCCGCGAGGCAGTATACGGCGGCAATATGCGGGATATCAATCTGATTTTGGAAAATATCGTTTTTTTAGAGCTGCTGCGCCGTGGGTACACAGTCACAGTAGGAAAGTCAGGAGACAAAGAGATTGATTTCGTTTGTGAAAGACGCAGCGAAAAAATCTATGTGCAAGTTGCCTATTTGTTAGCATCAGAAGAAACTGCAGGCAGAGAGTTTGGTGTCTATGACAGTATTCGCGATAATTTCCCAAAGTATGTCGTATCGCTGGATGAATTCGATATGAGCCGCAACGGTATTAAACATCGAAATATCCGTGATTTTCTGCTGGCGGAAACATGGGATTAATGCTTCATATTACAAACGGATTGACGCAAGTTATAACTTGGAATTTGTGAGAGAAAACATGAGCAGAAAAAAAGATAAAATGATTTCAGGTGCGCTTTTCCGGATTTATCGCAGATCAAACGAAAAAATACTGGACGCTTGTTATCGTTGGCTATACGATGCAGGTGCTGGCGATCCCGGCTTTGGCATCGCATAGTTCCTCGGAAGTTGGATTCTGGGCATTTTGTACGACCTCAGCCCTATGTACCTTGTCATCATATCCGTTGCCGCACAGCTTCTTCTTGCAATCGCGTTTTACCTGCTGTGCATCAGGCAGAACAAAATAGAAAAAGCTTTATAAAAGCATTGGCACGGTGCGGCGGCAAACGAATGGTTCTCCTACCTTGCAATTGAAGTTCCGGGCAAAGACGGCTCGAACGAATGGCTGGAAGCCGTAACGGACGAACAGTACGATAAACAGAAATAGACAGAAAGATGGGGCTGTCGCATTAACAGAAAAATAAA
>FR882014.1:0-13569 GCA_000435615.1 Firmicutes bacterium CAG:238
CGGCTTCAGCAAAATCGCCAATTAAAAAAGCAGCCATCCCCAGAAATCACAGGAGTATGTGAGATGTATAATAAAATTTGGTCAAGAAAAGAACTTACAAGACAAAAACTCGGAACCTTTGGAGAGTACTATGCAAAAATGTCGCTGGCTTCGTATGGAATGAGTATTTATACGGCAGAGGTAGATGACCATGGTATCGATTTTGTAGCAGAAACTGCAAACGGATTTATGAAATTTCAGGTAAAAACAATCCGAGAGGGGACGAACTATGTTTTTATGCGTGAAAAGGACTTTGACATTAGAGATGAAGCATTATATCTTCTTTTGTTAGTTCTTAAAGATGGAGAAGCTCCAAATATGTATGTAATACCGGCAACTGCTTGGATGGAACCGCATGGAAGCATATTTGTATATCACGCTTACGAGGGAAAAAAATCCTCGCCGGAATACGGACTGAATTTATCAAAGAAGAATATGCCGCAGCTTGATGCATATCGACTGGAAAAATTTATAGGAGGTGTTTGCAATGATGATCAGTCCGGAATCATATTATGAAATGAATCTGCAAGGAAAAACCGCTGAGCAAATTATGAGTTCCATCCGTGGTCTCAAAAATGAAATCGGACATCTTAAGAATGTGATGGAACACCCGGACTATAACTCTAAAGAAGACATGTGCCCGCAAGAATCTACTCAACTGTGGTGTGCCAGAGAGTATCTGAAACGAGCGAAGAATGCTTTTACTGAGGCAGGGGGTGTGTATGAGCCATCCCAAGCGGAACAAAAAGCAATCATGTTTGACGAAAGAATTTCAAAAATCGACAGAATTGTATTTATAATTGGTAGTTTCTTCGGTGGATATGAGACACGAACAATTTTTATGAATGACGGGAATCTGAAAATAAGTGTGAAGCATTCCATAGAAACCGATCCGGACAAAATTACGGAAGATTCTTTTTCCTTATACAACAAAGAGGACTTTTTGTCTGAACTACGACTTTTACATATAGGAGAGTGGCGACATACATATAGTCTGGCGCGATTCGGTGAGACAGTACTTGATGGGACACAATGGGAACTCGAAATTCATTATAGTGACGGCTCAAAGTCATTCAAATGTTACGGAAGTAATTCATATCCGTACAATTTCATTGAATTTTGCGAATTATTGAATCTTGACGGCTGACACAAAGATGATGGTTGTTTCCAAAACAGAAACAACCACAAAGCAAGAGGCTTTAAATCTGAAGTCTACCAAGAAGAAAAGCAATATTTTAGAATATCTAAATAATTATGAGGATAAAGAGCTTAGTTACATCATATAGGAAAACAATATGAGTATTTTTTCAAAACTATTTAAAAAGATTCCGAAAGATTCGGAGACAATCGGAAACAGAAAAGATTTTTCAAATGATCAGTGTAGGAAACTATGGGAACTGAAGAAGTTTTTTGAAGAACTCTTTGCGAAAGAAGATTACATAGCTAAAAGTGAATACAAAACTGCCGTAATGAACTATGAGGAAGTAATTCGGTATTTTGATGTACTTAAAAACAGCGGGCTTTTGGGAACCTTTTGTGAGCAGAATGACTTCCCGCTTGCTGTTGCGATGACAATACTTTCGAACTACGAAAACATTGAAAACCTAGTGGACGCACATAATGAAGCAATTGTTCGAAAATTGATGATAGAAGAGAAGCAATATTTAGATAATATACTCAAAGATGTGGATTCGAACATTTTACTGGATGATGATCAACGAAAGGTTATTCTCACCGATGAGGACTATATGCTTGTTATCGCCGGTGCGGGTGCGGGGAAGACGACGACCGTTGCCGCAAAAGTAAAATATTTGGTTGAAAAGAAGCATATTGATCCGAAGCAGATTTTGGTGGTTTCTTTTACGAACAAGGCCGTTCAGGAACTTAGGGATAAGCTGAATAAAGATCTTAATATTGACTGCCCAATTGCAACCTTCCACTCTACGGGAAATGCGATTTCGCGGAAGCAAAGCCCGGAAAAACTGAATATAGTAGATAGCTCAAAGCTTTACTTTGTGTTGCAAGATTATTTTAAATCATCTGTAATGAAAAACGAAAGCATTGCAAATAGTCTGATTTTGTTTTTTGCCTCGTATTTTGAGGCACCGTATAACGGAACAGATCTTAACAGCTTTTTCAATAAAATTGCGAAGTCTAATTTTTCTACCATGCGTAGTGATCTTGACGAGTTCAAGCAAGAAATAGTGGATATTAGAACAAAGAAAAAAGTAACAATACAAAGTGAGGTTATGCGTTCATACCAAGAAGTTGAAATTGCAAATTTCCTTTATTTGAACGGGATTGACTATCAATATGAACCGATTTATAAATATGATATTCTTCATGCAAGAAAACCTTATACACCGGATTTTGTCATAATGCAGGACGGGAAAACCGCATATATTGAACATTTTGGACTTACAGAGGATGGAAAAAACGATAAATATTCAGAAAATGAAATCGAATATTATAAAAAAGCAGTAAAAGATAAAATTCAGTTGCATCGAAAGCATGAGACCACATTAATCTATACTTTCTCGAAATACAATGATGGGCGCAGTTTGCAGGAGCATTTAAAGGAAAAACTTGAAGCCGGAGGTTTCATCCTTAAACCTCGTTCCAACAAAGAAGTAATGAAAAAGATTGTTGAGTCTGAAGAAAACCGATATCTTAGAAAACTGATAAATCTTATTTGCAGATTCATCACGAACTTTAAAACGAATGGCTTCACAGAAGGCGATTTTGCACGTATGTACAACAGCACGCAAAATGTAAGAACGCGTTTATTTTTGAACATTTGTCATGATTGCTATCTTGAATATCAGAGATTTTTGCGAGAAAACGAAGCAGTTGACTTCGAAGATATGATTAATGAATCCGCAAGGATTTTACAAGAAACAAAAGAAATGAAGCAAAAGCTTGATTTTAAGTATATTATAGTTGATGAGTATCAGGATATTTCAAGACAGCGCTTTGACCTTGTAAAAGCACTGGCAGAAGTAACCGATGCGAAAATCATTGCGGTAGGAGACGATTGGCAGTCCATCTATGCTTTCAGTGGATCAGACATCACTTTGTTCACAAAATTCGCAGAAAAAATGGGATATGCAAAACTCCTAAAAATCGTAAAGACTTATCGGAATTCGCAAGAAGTCATTGATATTGCAGGAAACTTTATTCAAAAAAATTCGTCGCAGATTAAAAAGGCCTTGAAATCACCGAAACATATCGCAGACCCTGTAATTATTTACACATACGACAGTACCAAAAAAAGTGCAAATGCAAGCGCAAGGAGCGGTGCAAACTATGCCGCGGCACATGCGGTCGAAATCGCCATAGAACAGATTATGGAGTTTGATCGAATCGAGGGTAAAAAAACTTCAAATATCCTTGTCCTCGGTCGCTTTGGTTTCGATGGTGATAAGCTTGAAAAATCAGGACTTTTTGAGTATAAGACAAGGGGAGGTAAGCTGAAGAGTGTTAAATATCCGAAGCTTGACTTAACATTTATGACTGCTCATGCATCAAAGGGATTAGGTTATGATAATGTTATTGTAATTAACGGGCGAAACGAAACCTATGGTTTCCCTTCCAAAATTGAGGATGATCCAGTCCTTTCGTTTGTCGTAAAGCAGGATCGTTCAATAGAATATGCGGAAGAGAGGAGATTATTCTACGTCGCAATGACACGCACGAAAAACAGAGTTTATTTTATTGCTCCGGAGCAAAATCCTTCTGAATTTTTGCTGGAATTAAAGAGAGATTATAAAAACATTGTTCTAAAAGGTGATTGGAATGAGAAGTCCACGCAAAGTCAATTAACAAATAAAAGTTGTCCAATGTGCGGATATCCGATGCAGTATAGGTATAAGAACGCGTATGGGCTTCGCTTATATATATGCACAAATGAACCTGAGATCTGTGGCTTTATGACCAATGAATATAGAGCAGGAAAACTTTCAATTATTAAGTGTGACCAATGTCGGGATGGATACTTGGTAGTCAAACAGGGCAAAGAAACCTATGTACTCGGATGCACGAATTACAAGAAAGATGGAACTGGATGCTCACGAGTGATGTCACCAAAGTATTTCTTCGACTTTATGAAAATTAAAGAAGAAAAAATGCCGCTTATACCAAAGTACGAGTGCCGATCTAAAGATAAGATTGTCAGAAAGTCAGAGGAAAAGAAGTCTTATAATGAATCTTCTAAAGCACAGGGAGATAAAGAAAAGCCAAGTAAGCAAGCAGAAATCAAAGAGATTCCAAAATTGGACATCAAACCGATTATATATAATGGGTGGAATTTAAATGAAGTTGTGCATACAGTTTTGCAGGCACTTTCACATATGAGTGAAATAAGGTTTTATGGTGTTCAAGTTTTGTTGCATATTCTTATTGGTCAAACAATTAAAAAAGTAGATAAGGAATCGTTGATGACGATTCCTGAATTTGGAATGCTGAAAGACTTGGATAAAAATGAAATCGAATTTATTATTAAGTGGCTTATAAACAATCAATTTATTTTGCAAACGAAGCATGCTTATTATCCGTTGCTGCATCCGACATACGCAGGTACTCATTATAATGAAACAATGACTGATAGAAAGTTAAAAAAACTAAAAGATGAATTAATAATGTACAATAGCATTGACAAAAATCGAAAAAGTGGTATTATAAAATGATTTAGCAGTCACTGCTCAATGGGAGGCATGGGAGAGAAAGGAGCGTTTTTATGTACCATTTTAAGTATGTCACCAAAGCAGAAGCGAGAAAAGTGCGAGAAAAATTGGAAAACCTTGTACATGAGGTTCAAGATGAGGTGCGAGACAATTTTACTTTTCAGTATTATTTTATAGGAAGCAGTGCGAGGAATATGATAACCTATGATCCAGCAACAAATATAGGTTTTGATTTTGATGTGAACCTCGAAGTAAATGATAATGAAGAACAATATTTAGCAAAGAAAATACGGCAGACTCTTGAGCGCGCATTCCAGAAGGTGTATGGAAAATATGGATATACCCATTCTGAAAACTCAAAGCGAGTTTTTACAATTAAATTGTATGATTCCCAAAAGAAAAAGATTATTCATAGCTGTGACATTGCGATTGTAAATAATTTCATAGACGAAGAAGGTACAGCGGGGCAGGAATATATTGCATTTGATAAAAAATCTAACTCTTATTCATGGCAACAGCAGTCAAAGGGCTTTAATCTTAAAGAAAAAGAAAACTGGCTGAGACAGCAGCCGAAGGCTTGGAACGCGGTTCGGGAACGATACTTAAAAAAGAAAAATCAAAACCAAAACCTACATAAGCATTCGCGCTCTTTGTATACAGAAACCATCAACGAAATTTGCAAGAAATATGGTTTCGATGATCAACTGCATTCATCAGAGGAAAAGGAAAATCAACAACGTGCAGAAGGTTTCTTCTCTCTGCATTCACCGTCTATTGCGGCTGCATATTTTCTCAAGAAACAAAGAAAACATGCCCCGAATGCGGAAATGAATTAGAACAGGATGTGTCTGTCTGTCCACAGTGCGGATATCCGATGGATACGGTAGATACGCAGGAGCCTGCGGAGGATGGAACGCAGATAAGCGTCGGAAATGATAATGAAAATGCGAATAAAAGCGAGGGGCCGAAACGTAAAAAGAAGAAAATTACGCTTTCGATTTTTGTTGTACTTTTGATTGCGGCACTGGCCTTTGGATATGTGCAAAAACAAAGGATCGATTATGCTGAAAATCTCTATCAGGCTGCTTATTTTATGCAGGAGGGCTACATAAAAGCGGAAGACATTTGCAATCTGATTCAAAAAACGTGGAACAATGCAATTTGGAAAAAGTCCGACAAAGAGACAAATAAATATACAAAGGTAAAAGGCGTTTTTGTTTCTGATTTTAATGATGCTCTTGATCGATTATTTGAAGATGAGGATTTTGTTGACCAGCTGCGAGAAATTATGGAAAATCAAAGTCAAGTAAATGCTTATGTGAAAGCTTTGCAGAATCCGCCGAAAAAATTTCAGGCGGGATACCAAAAAATTACGGAATTATATGAAGCCTATTTGAAGTTTACCAATATGGCCCTAAGTCCGACTGGATCGCTAAACTCCTTTGCGGAAGACTTTGAGGAAATCGACAAAGAAACCGCGGAGCTTTTGTCTGGGACGCGGGTGTATATAGAGTAATTCCGTTCAAGAGGCAGCTTTTTTGCGGACTACCCGGCAGATCGCAATAACAGCTGAAACACTGGCGAGATAACAGAACAATATATGCATAGGAAGATTGGCTGTATACAGAATTTCAGATATTTACAACGAAAACTAAGAGGAGTTTATTGCAAACATAATTTAGTCTATCAGGGAAATGTTAGCATCAATAAGGAAGGAGAAACCGCCCAAAGCGACAGCTAAAGGCGGTTTTACTGTCAGTATGACACGGTCAGTGTGGCATGAACAAAATTTTCGTTTACAAAAATAAATATTGGTGCTATAATTTAAATACTTGAAGGCATAATAAGTTAAATTTCAGACATTGTATTTTGGTGTTTATTCCTGTTTATGCAAGTGAACACGAGTAAATAAAAGAAAACAAAGGATCAAATTTAATCTATCGGGTCTGACAATATTTTTTGCGTGCTGTTATGCGGGAGATAATATCTGTCGGGTTGCTATTATTTATTATGCCTTTTGGTAATTATTTGCTGAAAGGATTTTTTTATTATGGAAAGAGAATTAGAATTTAAAATGGTTCAAGCTCAGATTGGCTATACTTTTAAGAACATTGATTTGCTGAACCAAGCATTTACGCGTCGTTCTTACACAGAAGAAAATGGCGGAGAAAATAATGAGGTTTTGGAATTTATCGGAGATAAAGCACTGGATTTTGCAGTAATAAAAATACTGATAGAAAAATTCGGAGCAGTGCAAAGCGACAATCCACCGGAAGGGTCAAAGGAGTTTTTCTGTGAATACACAGAGGGCGAACTTACAAAACTGAAAAGCCGAATCGTACAAAAGAAAAATCTGGCACAAAGAATTGAAGAATTGGGATTCGCAGAGCTTTTGCTAATGGGAAAAAGTGATATTAAAAATAATGTTTTAAACGAGAAGTCCGTAAAAGAGGATTTGTTTGAGGCAATTGTTGGCGCAGTAACTATAGACTGCGGATGGAACTTTACGATAATTCAGTCGGTAGTGGAGGCAATGCTGGTAATAGAGGATTTTATTGAAAATGACGAAGATGACAATTATGTTCGTTTGATTCAAGATTGGGAAATGAAAAATAATCATGTAGTGCCTTGGTTTTGGTTTAAAGAACAATCATACCAGTCAACGTGGTATGTAAAGTTTGAAGGAATCTCTCAAAATATATCTTTGCCTTGCGATTACGACCGCATAAAATATAATTGTGAATTAAAATTATTGAATGAGCTTCCGATCTTTCGCGGGTTCGGGGAATCAAAAAGTGAAGCACGAATGAACGTTTGCAAGTTAGCGTATGAATATTTGAAGAAAAACGAATATATTCGAGAAACTACAATGAAAGACGAAATTGACGAGCCAAGTAAAGATTTTGCAATCAACCAACTTGAAATTCTTGCTCGCAGAGGATATTTCTCAATCCCTATCTATGTTTTTGAAGAAACGCATGACAAAGATGGTAATCCGATTTGGAGCTGCACATGCAAGAGTAAAGAATACGAGAAATCTTTTACTTACAAGTCGTCATCAAAAAAGGAAGCAAAAAAGCAGGCAGCATTTAAAATGCTTAAATTTGTTATTGAAGGGAAAAAATAAACGAGAAACAAAACGAACACTTGTTCATCGACTGAGAATATGATATAATGATTTTGTCAAGAGGACAAGCGAAAAGTGCGGATTACCATTTACATAAAAAAATAATCGCCCGGCTTGCAATCTGAGACGATTATTTTAATCCAAACAGGTTAGCCGTTTTCAACGGTTTTCTCTTGACTTCATATTAGCACAGATTGAATGATTTTGCAATGTATATTTTTGATGAAGAGGAGAAGAGCAAACAACCACACGGAAGAAGTTAAGCTATGATTTCAGCAAAACCTACAGAAAACCTTACAGGAATTACAGTAGAAGGCAATTTTGATGATTTTTACTGGGGTGTCAAGAATCGTCTGCTTGCGGTATGCTATGATATTCGACATGCTTATATGGGAGATCGTGAGGTTAAGCTGGTGGACAACGGTGTTCATGATGAGATGATGAAGTGGCACTCCATGATACTTCCGAAGCAGGAAGTTCATTACGCCGTGAAGTTTTTGTTCCCGGAAGCTGTTTTCGTGGCATTATCCGCTCCGGATCTTTATCTATGGTCGAAATCCGGTTATGGACAGAGGACCCAAAAGCAGGAAGAGACTGCTGAATTTCCGCCTCAAAGAGAATCAAGGAAAGATGTCATTCTTAAATTATGCAACACAATACGTCGATAAATGCAATCTTGAGTATTTGAGGACGATACCGGAGAAGCGAAAAGACAAGCTCCGGAACATCGCAAAAAGATTTATTAATCAGCCGACTTCGTACCAAAATTTAAAGAGCGATTTCGAATACTCTGCGAAACAGTACGGCTGCAGTATCCATGAGCTATATGATTCAAAGATGGAGTATCCGGAAGAAATCGAGTGGTAAGGATAAAAAACAATGTCATGAATGACAGATATGCAGCGAAAATGGAATGATAGCATATTGACAAAATCTAATCATGTGATATAATAAATGATAGAAAAAACAAAAAACACAATCATAAAATGTTTATACAGGGGGAAAACATTTTGAATACAACAAAAGAGGAGATTGAGAATTATCTGACAGATATAAAAAATGCGATTCAAAATAATCAATACCGAATAGAACGCAATTCACGCAGACAAGATAATTTAAATTTGTTTGTGGACTATGTAATTGATGAAGAAAAGGCAAAAGAAATTTTGCTTGACTTGGCAGTAGATGATTTTTCTGCGATTTTAAAAAATGGACACGTAGGTTACGAACACGAACGATTATATGTTTTCGGCAAGGATGTTGAACTTTTGGAGAGAGTCGGTGATGCCAATAAGGAAGTCTCTCTGTACATAAAATTTAATAAATTAGATAATTTGCAATGTTTTTTTCTGAAGAGGAGAATGTCATGAATAATTTTTCAGAAAAGGATTGGAAATTGTTTCGGAGCAAAATTGTCGACTGGCAAGAAGCTTATATTGCTGCTCTGAAGGAACTGGAATTATACGATGACTTTGTAATCTTCTCTGAAGATATTTATAATCAATGTTTCGCGAATGGGCGGAAAAAAAAAGGACTGGAGTTTTAAACGGAAAAAGACATGAACATTACTTGGAAGTACTTATTTTCAAACACAATTTTAAAGCGCGGTGAGAGCTATTATCGCAACGGAAATGTTCTCTCATCACGAAGCAATGAAAATTCAAATACGAAAACATTCTATGTACAAGGAACGGGGCTGTATACCGTTAAGATAACGAGAGGGAAAAAATCAATAAAAAAAGTACAGTGCAATTGCCCGTATGCAAGAGGAGGCGCATTCTGCAAACATATGGCTGCGGCGCTTTTTCAGATGGAAAGGAACGGCGACCTCGAAGTTGATTCTTTGCAGAGCACTGCGGCTGCGAAAGCGAAAGCTTTGCATAAACCGACCAAAGTATTCCCATTCAAGGAAAAAAGGAGTACTGCAAATGAGGAGACTCCGTATCAATATTATAAATTCGATAAAATAACCGAAAACTCCACATTCTATAGTGACGATTTCGAAACTGCTAAAAAACTCATAGAGAGTAAGCACGTTATATTGAAAAACGTATACGAGGGTTTTCCCGGTTATGCTTACAGACAGCAAAACGAACGAGAGTGTACAGCCTATGGGCTCTATATTGATGCAAGAAAAAACGAACATGACATAAGGATGACATTCAGCAGAGAGGAACTGCTTTCCACCTATTGCTCGGTACCAACCTGCCCGGAAGGTCAAAAGCGTCTTTCCTACTATCACTATATGTATACGAGTCCAAGCGGCAGAATGTGTGCGCATTTAATAGCACTGCTTCTCTTAGCGCAGGACTATGTTATAAAAAAACGACTGGGTGATGCGACGGACTTAGAAGCACTCCGGCTAATCAGAGAATGCCGTGAGGATAGTGCTGTAAGCCGTAAGCTGTATTTGACGGAGCAAATTGCAGCCAAACCGATACATTTGGAGCCACGGCTTGATGTTGACGAAGACGGGCAGTTAAGCTTAGTGTTCAAAGTGGGTGATGAAAAGCTGTATGTGATAAAGGACTTATCCGAATTTGTCAATATTGCTGAGGCGCACGGAGAAATGCAGCTTGGCACGAAGACTAAAATTTCGTTTGCGGCTGCATCGTTTGATGAGGAATCGCGCAAACTATATAACTTCATTAAAAAAGAGGTAAAAGCGGCAAGCGTACGCAGCATGGAACTATACAGAAAATTCGGTCAATCCTATGGTGAGATTAAAGGCTCAATACCGCTGCAGGGAAGGGCATTGGATGACTTCTTTGCCTTGATGGAAGACAGGCGTTTTCCTTTCGTACAAAAGTATGGCAGAAGCAAGAATGCGGGCGAGGCTGTATGTGCGATCAAAAGCCCAAGAATTGAGCTTTTGATTGAAAATATTGAAGACTCTGACGGAAGCTTTGACGGAATTCGGGCTCACGGCGAAATTTCGACACTTGTTGACGGCGCGGAATATAAATATTTCTTTGAAGATGTAAGCCTGAATCGCGCAGTTGCAAAAGATTCACGGATTTTGGAAGCATTAATGAGCGTAAATGATTATGGAAGCATTGACCTTAAAATCGGCAGGAGAAATCTGTCTGAGTTCTATCATAAGATTTTGCCGGCTCTTGAAGAAATTGCGGATGTTCAAATAAAGGACGAGCAGACAATCGAAAAATATTTGTATCCACAGCCCGAGTTCAGTTTTTTCCTTGATGCAAACGACGACGCTTTCACATGTGCTGTAAAGGTACAGTATAAAGACAAAGTCTGTGAACTGACAAAATCGAAAACGAAGGAAAAACAGCAGGGTGAAACTGAAATTATCGAGGAGTATCGTGACATTCGCACGGAAAACGAGGTTCTTTCCAATGTGAGAGAGTTTTTCCCACAGCAGAATGAAGATGGAACGCTTTGCTGCGATGAGGAAGAACAGCAGTATAGAGTATTGGAAAGCGGCGTGGATTTCCTGCTTAAACTGGGTGACGTGCATGCGACCGACAGATTTCAGCGTGTGACAATTCGAAGAAAGCCTCAAATCACGGTGGGAGTGCGGATGGAAAGCGATTTGCTGAAGCTAAAGCTTTCATCGACAGACTTGACGGATGAAGAACTGATTGACATTTTGAACAGTTATCGAAGTGCCAAGAAATATCATCGGCTAAGAAATGGTGATTTCATCCGAATGGAAGAAAATACCATGGAAGAGCTTGCTTCATTCATGAGCCTGTCTAAGGCGAAACCAAGCGATTTTGTGAAAGGGGATATGGAAGTTCCTACCTATCGGGCACTGTACCTTGACAAGGTTTTAGAGAAAAATGATTCGTTCTATTCACGACGCGATCATGCATTCAAACATTTAGTCAAGGAGTTCAAGACAGTATCGGATTCTGAGCATGAGCTTCCTGAATCGCTGCAGCATATCATGCGCAGCTATCAGGAATTCGGGTATAAATGGCTGAGAACGATTGAGCATTATAAATTTGGCGGAATCCTGGCTGATGATATGGGCCTTGGAAAAACACTTCAGATTATTTCGGTATTGCTGGCGGCAAAACAGGAAGACAGACTTGAAGAGGCACTTATCGTAACACCGGCATCACTGGTGTACAACTGGAAGGAGGAATTCGCAAAATTTGCGCCGGAGCTTTCGACTGCCATTATAGCAGGAAGCAAAGACGAGCGGGAGGAGCAGATAAAAAATGTGGAAAAAGCAGATATCCTCATAACTTCTTATGATCTGCTGAAAAGGGATATCCTTTATTATGCGGACAAAACTTTTTCCTATCAAATCATCGATGAGGCACAATATATAAAGACGCACACCACTGCCGCAGCCAAATCGGTCAAGGCTGTCAATAGTCGGGTTCGTTTCGCATTGACAGGAACGCCAATTGAAAACCGACTCAGCGAGCTTTGGAGCATCTTTGATTTTCTGATGCCCGGATTTTTGTACGGATATGAGAAGTTCCGAAAAGAAATTGAGACGCCAATCGTCAAACATAATGATAAAGATGCGATGAACAAGCTGAAGCGGCTTGCCGAGCCGTTTATATTAAGACGGCTGAAACAGGATGTACTCAGTGACTTACCGGAGAAAAATGAGGAAATTTATTATGTGCACTTCGACAAAAAACAGCAAAATCTTTATGACGGACAGGCATTGCATATGAAGCAGCTTCTTGAGAGGCAGAGCGATGAGATGTTCCAAAAGAACAAAATGGCAATTTTAGCGGAGATTACAAAAATTCGTCAAATTTGCTGCGACCCTTCTCTGTGTTTCGAGAATTATGACGGGGAATCTGCCAAGCGAGAAACCTGCATGGAGCTTCTTAAGAGCGCAATTGACGGAGGACATAAAATTCTCGTATTTTCGCAGTTCCGTTCTTTGCTCGAACTACTCGAGAAAGATTTACAAAGCGAAGGCATTTCCTACTTTAAAATTACCGGAGAAACGAAGAAAGAGGATAGAATCAACCTTGTGAATCGCTTTAATCGGGATGAAACGCCAATCTTTCTGATTTCATTGAAGGCAGGCGGAACCGGTCTTAACTTAACGGGAGCGGATATTGTAATTCATTTCGATCCATGGTGGAATATCGCTGCGCAGAACCAGGCAACCGATCGTGCACATCGCATCGGTCAAACCAAGACGGTATCGGTATACAAGCTTATCGCAAAGGACTCTATCGAGGAGAAAATCCTCAAAATGCAGGAGGAAAAAAGTGCGCTTGCTGATGAAATTCTCAGCGGCAATACCGGTGGCTTGATGAATATGAGCAGGGCAGAACTTTTGGAGCTATTGTAAGGGAATGCTGGCGAAATATTGCGAATTTATTACTAAATGCCGAAATTCAGGTAGAAAAGTCATAATGCCTATGATAAAATATCGGTAAAGGAAGATACTGAAATGAGGCAATTTAAATGCTGTAATTCAAGGCATAGAGCCGGCCGTAGCATAGGAGACGAGTGTGAACTTATTTGATTATCTGAAAAATGAAAATTTTTTCAAACCGTTTAACTTAAAATACAAAAAAATATATTACGATTGTATGCAGCTTCTGATTGACAAGACGAAGGAACTTCCGGTTCTTTATGAGTCTGATGCCAGAGACTGCATTACTTTTTATCTGCGAAATACCTTGCAGATCCCTTCAGAGGATTTGCCTGCGGACGATGCCGATGAAGAAGCGTTAGGTTATCCGCTTCAGGCGGGAACTATTATAGCGCTCT
>FR882014.1:13591-22484 GCA_000435615.1 Firmicutes bacterium CAG:238
GCTCTTCCGCGAGGCCGGATGGGTTCTGGCGAGGGAAATCGGGCGTAATGGCGAGTATGTTGTGAATATTGCGACCGATTGCCGCAGAATCATGGATTTCCTGCGGAAGCTGACGGAGCGCAGCGGTCAAGGGGCTATGTCCAACCGTATTTTTTCTATGTATGAAATCATGAAATCGGCTTTTGAAGAGGACAGCCCGAGAATGGAGCATCCTTACAACAACATTCTTGTACCGATGATTGACAATGAGAGTGAATTTAAAAATGAACTGACCGATTTAAAGGACAGCATTTCTGATATTATGAAGGCAGTAATAGCATTTCAGGATATGAACTGTTTCGGGCAATTCATTATGAAGGATCAGATGCTGGATCGGTTTTTCAGCGAGTATTTCTTCATTAAAAATAACGGTCTGATACCGACGCAGCTTTCCTTTATTCGCGGCAGACTGCGAAAACTAAAAGAACCCGAGATTTATCAGAAGATGACAAGGGAATGCGCGGAAAGACTGCAGATGGACATGCAGTCTGCGGAAGAGAGAGTGAATCGATATTTTGCGGAGCTGCAGCATTTTTTGAGTATCGAGTATGAAGAAAATATGGAATTGATTGATACAAGAATCAATAACTATTACAATTTAGCGAATACGCGTATCCTGTTGATGTCGAGCAGCGGCGAAAAAATGGAAAGTGTGCTTCATGATTTTTTAAGTACTGTGGAAAAGCTTTCGGAAAAAGAACAGGAAACAGCAATCGAAAAGGTTGCCGATACGCTTAATACTATGCAGCAAAGATATGTCGGCTATAAATCCTTTGAAAAGAAACGCAGGATGAAAAATTCGGGTGAAAATATTGCACTTTACAAGGAAGAACTTACAGAAGAGGAAAAAGAAGCTAAAACGGAGCAAATGTTCAGCCAGGCGCAGAATCGCTATTCTGTTGAGAGAACCGGAGACTATCTTGACGCACAGCTTGGCATAGCAGAGAGCATTGAAATCGGAGAAAAACCGATTCTGTCGAAGGAAGAAGTTTTGATGTATGCGGCAGCGATGGCATATGCAGGCAATGAGGAATTTCCGTTTGAAGTGGAGCTTGGAGAAAAAACGGTCGAAACCGAAACCGCGGAAATCAGCGGAGCACGCATTATACGAAAGAACGGACAGAAAGACACAGGTGAAAAAATATGGGATTAGAAATCATAAATAAAATGAATGATGAAGACGCATATCTGTTTAAACGCAGTATTCGAAAACTACTGGATACAACTTTTATTGTTGCGGATAAAGATGAAAAATTATACGACTTTATCGCTGCAGAGTCAAATCATTATGATGTAAATACCTACCTTTCCCTCATCGGTTATCAGGTGATGGTGGATGACAGGCTGAAAGTTGCCATGCTGCAGCAGCATGACGAAGATGTGGAAACGGTAGGTTTAAAAAGGGCAAATCTGTATCGTTTTGATTCGAAACAGATAAGACTGCTCTTGGTGCTGTGGATGCTCTATTTAGAACGAATGGGATACAAAGAGCCTGTTTTCGTTACGGTAGGAGACATTATCGATAAATGCGGAATTTATCAGATTAGCCTGACTCCGGCTGATTTTAAAGGCGCGTATCTGGTTTTCAGAAGATTTAATTTAATTGACTTCGGTGACGACATTGGCCGTGAGGACGGAATTGTACGGCTGTATCCATCCCTGCAGTTCTGTATGGATATCGGACAGCTGAAACGCGTCATCGAGGAATACACAGGGATGCCGGATATCTCTGCTGAATCCGGTGCAGAAGACAGCGCAGATTTATTCATAGAAAGCGAGGAAGAAGAGTATGAGTAAAATTAGTTTGCGTGAGGTTAAGCTGATAAACTGGTACGGCTTTATCAATGAAAATATTCCGCTGTCGGAAAACATGACCTTGATTACCGGTGAGAATGAAAGCGGTAAATCGACGATTTTAGATGCAATTAAATATGCGTATACGGGGGATTATAAATTTAATGAGGCTACGAGAAAAAATAATACGGGAACCGGCAAGCGAAATCTCGTTTCCTATACCAGATGCTTATTGGATCCCAGCGCGGGCATTTACGCAAGACCGGCGGACAAAATGCCAAGTGTCTTCACACACATTGCTTTGGAATATTATGACGAGATCAATCAGAGCAGCTTTGTGCTCGGCGTTGTTTTGGAAACTGCGGCAGCCGAGATTCGAACAACCGGATGGTATGCTGCTGAGAAAAAAACTTTGAAGGATCTTGATTTCACCTATGAAGAAAAGGGGCAGGAAAAGCCTTATGACGCATCTGACTTCCAAAAGAAAAACGGATTAAAACTGAAAACGAGAAAAGAAGGGATTACTTTGTTCATGCAGATGACGGGGCTGAAGCTGCCGTATCAAGAGGTCAGTGCATACCAGAGAAAACTTCGCAATATCATGGCATATAACCCCGCGGCTAAAATTCAGGAGTTTATAAAAGAATCGGTACTTGAGGAACATCCGGTTAAGTTTGAAAAGCTTAAGGATGCAAAAGAGAACATTGAGCGAATCAACAACAGTTTGGAGCTGATTAATCAGGAAATTCAGGATCTGGACGAAATTCTGGAAAACTTCGGAGAACTGGAAAAACAACAAAACCGTTTGCTTGTAGATGATATCAAACGGAAATATCAAAAAGTTCTGGAATGGCAGGAAAAATTACAGAATGCGGAACAGATAATCGAAAAGAATCGTCTGCAGTGTGAAGAACTGGAAAAGAAAATCGAAGAGCAGCAGGAAGTAATACGAAATGCTCAGGAGCAGCATGAGAAAGTAAAAGATTCCCTTCAAAAGATGGATGCATCACAGGCAATCGAGGCATCCCGAAGGGCAATCGAAGGCTATGAGGAGCGGTTTCAGAAACTGCGCAGGGAAGCCGCGATGCTGGAAAATTTCCAAAGAATCATCAGAGAAACGGTGGAAGCCGCCAAGGTAAGCGAAGCCGAGCAGCTGCTCGACAGTGGGATGCTTGAAAAACTTGTCGATTCGAAAACAGAAGCGGCGGAAAAACAGCTTTTTCTTGAGAAACTGAGACGCGCTTTGCAGGAAGCGCGCGATGCGGTAATGCAGCAGAAATATTTTATTGAAGATGAATTGGAGAAAATTCAAAAAGAATGCGTCCTGCAAAATGAAATTTTGGAGGCCTGTAAAAAGAAAAAAGCGGACTTTACTTTTGCAGGAGAACAGCTTGCATTCATAAAAGAGATAAATCGTGAATTTGAACGGCTGGGCATCGACGAACAGGCAAAAATGGCTTGTGAATATGTCATCGGCATCAAGGATGAAGATTGGAGAAATGCGATAGAAGCTTTCCTTGGGATTCACCGCTATGCTGTAATTGTTTCTCCCTCGGCTTTTGATACTGCCAACCGCATGCTTGATAAGTCAGGGCACAGGTACATCGAATTGGTCAACACGAAACGGCTTATGAAAAAGGAACTTACCTGTGAAGAAGATGCGGTATTTCATCTTTTGGATATTCAAAATTCCTATGCCGCGGCATATTTTAAATTCTGGCTCGGGAGAATTCACGCTGTCCCTGTGGAAGAGGTACCAAGCTATGATAATGCCATGTCCAAAGAAGGAAAGCTAAGCCGAAATATGGCTGTGACCTACATTAATTTTAAAAAAATCAAAAGCTATTGCCTGGGAGAAGAGGCCATCGAGCTGAACAGAATAGCGGCGCAGAAGCGCTTGAATCTTCTGGAAAAAGAAGAAACAGAGCTTTTGAAAAAACAAAAAACGCAGCAGCAAAAAATGGACTCGCTTCGCAGTACAATTGATAATTTCAGGGAATTTAATCTTGATGCTCATCGTGAGGCCGCGCAGACAGAAACGAAGCTGCGTGAAGAAAGAAAACATTACAATGAACTCTTGGAAGCCCAAAGGAACAACGCAGAGTTTATGGCACTTTCCGAGCAGCTTAGCCGTTTAGGCAGAGAACTGGACGACCGGACAAAAAGGCAGAAGGAAATGAGCCGAAAGAAGGACAGGCTTGAAGTCGATACGGAAAGCAAGCAGAACGACTCGATCGAATACAGAAGACATTTGCAGGAAGCTTTAGACATCCTTGATGAAGAGCGAATAATGCATGCATCTGTTCATGAAAAGGCAATCGAAGAATATGACCGATTCCGAAAAGGTGAGGCAAAAATCGGTGGTCTGATGAAGCAGAATTCCAGGGAGAGATTGCAGAGCAGCATTGCCAATCTGCAATCAATGCTTCAGGGAAGGCAGATGAACTATAACAACCGCAAGCCGCCGGAGGAAAGGCTTCCGCTCGGCACAGATGCAGAGGGTAGCTATCAGAAACGGAAGACGAAAATCTGGATTGATGATCTGCAGGGAATTCAGGAAAAAATGCGGGAGCAGACCAGAAAGTATGAAGATATTTTCAAACATGAATTTGTTTTGAGTATCTATAAACATGCAAGGACGGCTCTCAGCGATATTCGGGAAATCAATAAAGAACTCAGAAAGCTGAAATTTTCCACGCAATATCAGTTTGATGTGAAAATGCTCAGGGATCATTCCGATTATGCCAAGGTACTGAATTATGCGGAATATCTCCAAAGCACCAATGATTTATTCGACGATCAAATTTCATTTAACAGCAGCGGATACGGAAAGTATGAAAAAGACGAAATCGAAAAGCGCGAAAATGAAATTAAAAATATCATTAACAAAATGATTGATAAAAATGATTTATCGGAAATTAAACGTTTCGCTGATTATCGAAACTACATGAGTTATGAAATTTTGGTGACCGATGATACAATCAAAGAGGGAAAATTATCCAAAACCGTGGGCTACAACTCAGGCGCGGGAACGCAGATTCCTTATACGCTGATTCTGTCTGCGGCACTCTCAATGCTGTATAACGCCAGAGTCAATTCTGTGCGCTTGATTTTCATTGATGAGCCTTTCGAAAAAATGAGCGATCACAATATTAAACTGATGCTGGATTTCTTTAAAGCGCAGAACTTTCAGGTTATTTTTTGTGCACCGCCGAACCGACTGGAATCCATCGGAAGTGAATGCGGCGTGATCATTCCTTTGTTGAAGCTGAAAAAAGAAGATATGCGAATCGGAAAGGTGAAGTTCCATGAACAGTGAGACGAAAAAACTTTGCGGCGAAATCCTTCAAAAACTGCTGAAAAAATATGACAAACGCAGTGCAAAGCAGGTAGAGACCAACCGTAGAATCACTCTGAGTCCGTCGGAAATATACAAAGCTTATCATGCCAATGATGCGGATATGAGGCGAAAAGAAGCCATTAACGAAGCAATTCATGTCTTGGAATCCGAATCGTTTGTAGCAGTTAAAAGACTGAAATACAGCGATGAAATTGAAAAAATATATATGCCTGCGGACTCTGCGAGCAGTGTGCGGGATTTTCTGCAAAATCAATGTGGAATTACCCCACGAAACCGAATTAAAGAAGAAGTCTTTCAGCTTTTTACTGCTTATAAACACGGCGGAGCACTTGTGCAGGCTTACTGCGAATCACTGAAGCAGCATCTGAATGAGACGGCAGAAGAAATTGAATTTGCGAGGATAGATGCAAACCTGAAAATGATAGATTTTCTTGAGAAAAACAGTAAATCGCTCTATGTCAGGGAGGTATCCGTTTTGGTATACGGTGATTCAAAGTGGTTTCAAGAGAATAATTATGAAGAAATCTGCAGCTTGCTGAGGGCTCTTCTTGACGTGCCACAGTCAGATTATGAACCTGCAGACGCGATACTGGAACGCTTCCATGTCATTACAAGCGAGCAGGAGATTCTGCTGAAAGGACGGTGGAAACTTCACTGGAAGAATTTCAGCATGGATTCAAGTCAGCTTCGCGGCGGCATTGCGATTTCCTCAGCGGACATTCCTTTTATCGCTCGTATAGAGATCGGCACCGATAAAGTTATGACTGTCGAAAACAAGACAGCATTTCAACGCATGGACGAGGCGAATTTTTCGTATCTTTATCTCGGAGGTTATGCAAACAGGCATCAGCTTGCTTTCTTGAAGAAAGTAATAGAAGATAACCCTGAATTGAAGTATGTACATTTTGGTGACATTGATGCAGGCGGCTTTCTGATTCATCAAAACCTTTGCCAGGCAACCGGAAAGCAGTTTGAATTGCATTGTATGGGAATTCCGGAGCTGGAAAATGAGAAGTTCGCGATTGCGCGCAAACCACTTACCTCAAATGATGTCAGAAGGTTACATACACTTTTAGAAAAAGAAGAATATAGACACACAATTGAATACATGCTTGCTAATAATTGCAAAATGGAGCAGGAAATTGTGAGTTTGTTTTTTTGCCGGAGGTATCAATATGTATCAATTATTTGATTTTGAAAAGCGAGACTGTATTGTGCAGGGGTATCACTTCCCTTGCGAAAATCCCAATCACGTGGTCTGCCTGATTCACGGAATCGGTGAGCACGCAGGCAGGTTCAGCCGCGTTGCGGAGCATTTTAATGAGGCGGGCATTGCGGTCGTTTCAATGGATTTGCGCGGACACGGACGTTCGCAAGGAGTGCGAGGAGCATGCGCCCCAAGAAAAGAAGTTCTGAAAGACATTGATGCGCTGATTGAGTACGCGCAGGAATTTTATCCGGGCGTTCCGATTGTGATGTACGGACACAGCATGGGCGGCAACATCACGCTGGATTATCGTGCACGCGGCGGTCACAATGATGTGCCGGTCGGCTACATTATTTCTGCACCGTGGATTCGTCTGGTGCGCCCGGTCAGCGGCGGACTTCTGACGGCAGTAAAACTTTTGACGAAGGTTGCGCCAAACTTCAAAATCAAGTCGGAATTCCCGGAAGAAAATCTTGGAAATGTGGAATATGTAAGGCCGTACAAGAAAGACCCAATGGTGCACCCGTATGCAACTGCGCTTTGCGCTTACGAGGGATTTACCATCGGCACCGCGCTCGAAAAAGGCATAAACGAGGACAACGGCAGGGCAAAACATACGCCATGCCTTTTGATGCACGGCACGAAGGACTTGATTTGCGATATACAGGGCAGCCGCGAGTTTGCCAAACTGCAGGACCCGCAGAACTTTACGATGGTTGAGTGGCCGGGCTATTACCATGAAATCCACAACGGCGGACCAAACGGCGAAAGCGGCGAAGCAGTGATTCAGAAGGCGATTGCGTTTATTGAGAGTTTGTAAGAAGCTCTGACTTCCTCAATTTGAAATAAACCAGTCCTGTCACATCCGCAAGGAACCAGCCGATAGGCACCGACCACCAAATACCGACGACACCGATGGCCGGGATTGCAGATAAAATATAGGCCAGTGCAACGCGGGTGCCCAGCGAAATGACGGTGAGCATTACGCTCATGCCAGGTTTTGCAAGGGCGCGGTACAAGCCGTAAAGCAGGAACAGACACCCGATGCCGCAGTAAAAGACGCCTTCAATCCGCAGATAGCGCACGCCTTCGCGGATGATTTCCGTCTCGCCGGCGTCCACAAAGATTTTCATGAGAGGACTTGCGAAGACGCAGACCAAAATCGACACAACGATGCAGAAAAGCATGGAGATAGAGACCGCACTTTTCAGTCCGGCGCGAATCCGCGCGTCCTGTTTTGCACCATAGTTCTGGGCAATAAAGGTGGAAAACGCATTGCCGAAGTCCTGCACGGGCATGTAGGCGAAAGCGTCGATTTTCACCGCAGCGGCGAACGCGGCCATTGTAATCGTTCCGAAACTGTTGACAAGACCCTGAACCATAAGAATCCCGAGGTTCATAATGGACTGCTGAATGCAGGTCAGAACCGAAAAAGAAGCGATTTCACGGACACGCATCCTGCGCAGACACGATGGTCTTATGGCAGAGCGCACTTCAGGGCAGCGGAGCATCGCATAAATTGCAATGCCGATGCCGGAAACATACTGGGCGATAACGGTTGCCTCCGCGGCTCCTGCAACGCCCCGATTTAACTGAAGGATAAAGTATAAATCCAGCAATATATTCAGCACAGCGGACACCGCCAGAAAAATCAGCGGTGCCACGGAATTTCCAACCGCGCGCAAAAACGACGCGAAAAAATTATAGACGAAAACCGCCGGTATTCCCCAAAAGATGACAAAGAGATAGGCTCTCATGTCCGGCCATACCTCAGCAGGAACCTGAAGAAGAACTTGCAGCAGGTCAAGAAGGAGAAAGGCACACAGATTCAGCACGGCAGTAGCTGCTGCTATGAAGAAAAAGGAAGCGCATATATTTTCACGCAAGCCTTCCTCATCGCGCTGTCCGAAGCGTATGGAAAAAAGCGCGCCGCTTCCCATGCAAAGCCCGAGCATGATCGAGGTCAGAAAAGTCATCAGGGCAAAGGAAGAGCCGACTGCCGCAAGTGCGGTTTTGCCGAGAAACTGCCCGACAATCAGGGTATCGGCGATATTATAGCATTGCTGAAGCAGATCCCCTAAAATCATGGGCACCGCAAACAGCAGCATGGATTTGGTTACAGAACCGTTGGTTAGATTTATAGTCATTTTGGAGTCTCCGAATTGTAAGTTCTTGATGGTGTTTTGTTGTGAATTTTATTAGTATAGCGTAAATTCCGATGGTACGCAAGAATAAATGCATTTATTTATAGAATAAAAGGTTATAAATTGATTGTACAATACAGCAATCTGTGATATTATGATAAACATCTCGGAGCTACAGAGCTTACGGGAAAGTCATGTCCCGCAAGGGGCGTGTGAGTAGAAATATATTGAGATTTTATTAAAAAAGGCTAACCAGTTACATTCTCTTAATGTGGCTGGTTAGCCTTTTTTGAAGTAAAAATTTCGAAAAAAGTATTGACAAAGCGGATAAAATCAAATACTATAAAG
>FR882015.1:0-6408 GCA_000435615.1 Firmicutes bacterium CAG:238
CGATCATGATTCGACCGCAATCGCCCTTATGTATTTCCTTATTTCGCCTTCCAATTATATTTTGGACCGTTTTTTCCGTAATCATACTTGCCATTTTAAAATCCTCTCATTATATTTCGCCCTGCAGCGAGCTCGGCAATTTCGATGCGAGCAGACGCGTGCTTACTCACTCAGTACGCGGAGCAGATCTCCGAATATTCCGTATGCGGTCTGCTCGATTTCCGGCTCATGCTCCACGATGGAAATCTTTTTCATTAAATCCGTTGTTATGGACACCACCGATGTGGTGCTGTTCACCGATGCCAGCATATCCGTCAGCGGTATTTCTTGTGGCTGCACGCTCGCCTTAACCGTCCCATCCTGCCCGCGGCTTCCTCTGCACAAAAGCTTGATTACACAGTCTCTGCTGCGTGCCGCCTCGATATCCGCCAAAGTGATGTCCTCGATGCCTCTGCGCTCCACCTTATCCGGCGTTATGCCCGCGTCCATGAGAACGTTGAGCAGTGCAGTGATTTTTGCGGCTGCATCATAGCCTTCTATGTCCATGGCAGGGTCTGCCTCAATAAAGCCCATCGCCTGCCCGTTTTTTATAATTTCGTCGTAAGATTTTCCCGCCGCCATTTCTTCGAGAACATAGTTGGTCGTGCTGTTGAGGATGCCCGAAACTTCGGTAACCTCCGCGAGCTTGAGCGTTTTTTCAACCAAATTGAACACCGGCGTACCATCCATAACCGTCGTTTCATAGAAAAACCTGCATCCTTTTCGTGTGGCCATATCGCGCAGTTTCGCAAATTTCCATGCTATCGGCCCTTTGTTGGCGGTGATTACATCCCTGCCGCGTGCAAAAGCCGTCTCGATATGCGTGATAGCCGGCTCACCCGTAAAAATATTCAGCGGCGTCATTTCAACGAGTACATCGTAGTCCGCATTGGATGCGATTTCCATGGTGCTCATTTGTGAAAGCGGCATATGCGACGAAAAAGCCCCCTCCGTCTCAACATCATGAAGTGCCGCAGCCAGATCGATGCCTGTCGAATTCACGAGATTCCCGCGCGAGCCCGTCGCAATTGCTGTTACGATGACATTGTATCCGTATTTTTCTTCTATCTGCTTGCCCTTCTCGATCAGGAGCTTCGCGAATGCTCTGCCCGCATTGCCAAAGCCCATGAGTGCAAGTTTCTTCGTTTTTTGTGTTGGCATTATCGTATTCATTGCTGTACTCTCCTTTGTTTTTCCGGTTAATTTTTATTAATATGCAAAAAAATTGTCCGCCTGGAGCATTCACCCGCATTTCGGACAATCTTTCAATGTATACACCATATCTTGCATATATGTTTTTTTGCATTTGGTGATTTTGTAAACGGGCGTTTACATTTTTGCGTTTTTCAAAAAACACATATATATACTCTCATGTATGCAAAACAGTACATGCCGGCCATGCGATTGGCACGCGTCTTGTGCCGAAGGTCAAGGGCGCCAAACAGCCAAGGCCCGCCGGGTGCCGGTCCACAGGCCTAGAGGCCGAGGAACAGGCTTGCCATCGCGAAGTAAATGCTGAGAGCCACCGCGTCGGAAATTGACGAGATTGCTGGATTTGCAATGAGCGCCGGGTCGAGTTTCGCTTTTTTTACAAGAAGCGGAACCATACTGCCGAGGACTTTGGCGAAAATTACGATTAACAGCATTGCACTGCAGACCGTGAGCGCAATCGAAATTTCGTAGCCGTCCAAAAGGCAGATTCTCAGGAAGTTAAAGGCACTCAGAATCGCTCCGATGACAACGCCGATTCGGATTTCTTTCCACAGAATCCTGAGGGTGTCGGAGGTGTCAACCTCGCCGGTTGCAAGACCGCGGATGATCAGTGTCGCCGCCTGGGAGCCGGTATTTCCGCCCGTGCCCATCAGCATCGGCATGTAGGCAACCAGACAGATAATTTCCGAAAGTTTTGCCTCAAAATTCGTGATGATCATTCCCGTAAAAATATATGCGACCATGAGGATGAGCAGCCACGGGAGCCTGCTGAGGGCATGCTTCCACACGGAAATATCCAGATAGTCCTTGTCCGGGTCATCAAAATTGATGACGCCGTTCATTCTTTCGATGTCCTCCGTCGCTTCCTCTTCCATTACGTCGAGGATATCATCGACGGTGATGATGCCGACCAAGCGGTGCTCTTTGTCAACAACGGGCATCGCCAAAAAGTCGTATTTTTTGAACTCTTCGGCAACCTCTTCCTGGTCGTCGTATACATTCAGCCACACATAGTCGGTGTGCATGATGTCCTTGATTTTGACGCTGTCATCGGTTATGACAAGCGTGCTCAGCGAAACGATACCGATGAGTTTTCTGCCTGCGTCCTTGACATAGCAGGTGTAAATCGTCTCGGCATCCATTCCCTCTTTCTTAATGTGCGCCAAAGCCTCTCCCACGGTCATCTCCTTCTGAAGGCTGATGTATTCAGGCGTCATAAGGCTTCCCGCGCAAGTGTCCGGGTAGTTCAAAAAATTATTGATGAGCTGCCGCTCGTTCTTTGGCGTTTTTTCGAGAATCTTATCGACCAGATTGGCCGGAAGTTCCTCCAAAATATCGATTTTGTCGTCGAAGTCAAGTTCGCCTACGATATAGCTTAATTCCTTATCCGTTATGCCGTCAACGATTTTGAGCTGGTCGTCGGACGGAAGGTAGGAAAAAACCTCAACCGAAACATCTTTCGGCAGGAGTCTGTAGACGACGATGATTTTTTCGATGTCATCCGGATCCTCCAAAAGTTCTTCGAACATTTCAGCGATATCCGCATCGTTGAACTTCAAAAGTTCATCCTTCACCATGAAGTATTTTTTTTCTTCAAGGAGCTGATAGATTCGCTCCATGGATTCCTTCAAGATGTCGTCAGGGTTTCTCAATGTGTTCTGATCCACTGGAATCATCTCCTCTCTCGTGCGCCCTGCCGCCGCCGCATCCCAATGCTTAGAGGAGAATTACAGACTGAGCAGCGATAGGGCTATGCAATTTTAAAACGTTGTTCTTCCCATCGGGGACACTATCCATATCTCTGCTCCTTTCTTTGCGTTTTGTTTAACAATCTATTATATCTCTTTTTGTCCTTCGTTGGCAAGAGAAATATTCACGATTCGCCCAGGATCCATGCCTGCCTCGAGCGCGCGTCTGAGCGGTCCTTCGAACGAGCCGACTTTTTCCGGCACATGGGCGTCGCTTCCGATGATAAAGCTGACATCAAATTTTGCGGCAATTTTAATCTCCTCCACCGTAAGGTGTGCGTGCTTGTCGTTGATTTCGATAAGTGTGCCCGTGTCCGCGCAGGCTTTTGCGATATCCTCAATGTCAAACGGCCCCTTGTCGCCGGGGTGTGTGAGCACATCAATGTGATTGCCCGCCTCTTCATTGAAATACAGGCAGTCCAGGATCATCGCCGTGTTTGCGACCTTCAGCGAAGAGTCCTCTCCCCTGAAAAATCCCGCATGCTTATATGCGTAATTTGCAATCATTCCCGCGTGCCGGATTCCGTAGTGGTAGCCCGCGAGCAAAATGTTGTAATCTCCGCGCTCCGAAGCCGGAACGTCGATGTACGGCTCAATACGCATCGTGTTGGCTTCCACGCCGAGCAAAATCTCCATGTCCGGAAATTCTTTCTTGAGAGCCGCAATCTCCGCACGCATCTGTGGGATTTTTGCCCTGTCAAGCCCGTAAGTCATGTGCCCCGGGCCGTGATCGGTAATCGCAATCGACTTTAGGCCCTTTGCCGCAGCAACGCGCACATTGTCTGCAATACTTCCTTTGCCGTGCGAGTAAGTCGTATGCGTATGGTGGTCGTAAACCATCCTGTATTTTGCTATTATTTCGTCAAATCTATCCATAAAATCTCCGTTTCTTCGTGCCTTCGTGCCGTCCGGGCGCATCCATGTCCGCACCGGCCCGGCATTGGTTTTGCTGTGCCGTCCGGGCGTCAGATGATCCGAATTTCCGGTTCCAGCATCACGCCGAATTTGTCATATACCGTGTTCCTTACAAGGTCAATGAGCAAAAGAATATCCGTCGCCGTCGCGCCGCCTTTGTTGATAATAAAGCCGCTGTGAAGCGTCGAAACCTGTGCCCCGCCGACGCTGACACCTTTCAGGCCCGCATCTTCGATAAGTTTTCCCGCAAAAAATCCCTCCGGGCGCTTAAAGGTGCTCCCCGCGGAAGGATACTGCACCGGCTGTTTCGTATTTCGTTTTGCCGCAAGTTCGCGCATTTTCCCGCCGATTTCATGTGGCAGGCCTTTTTCAAGCTTAAGCTCCGCCTCGACTGCGATGAATCCGTTTTGCTGAAGAATGCTGCTGCGGTATCCGAACTGCATTTCTTCTCTGCTGAAAACCCGCTCTTCCTCACCGTCCGGCGAAATCGCGCGCACGCTCATAACGATATCTTTGAGTTCTCCGCCGTATGCACCGGCATTCATAAAAAGCCCTCCGCCGAGCGTTCCGGGGATTCCGCTTGCAAATTCAAATCCCGCAAGGCCTTCGTTCATCAAAATTTTTGCGAGGGATGACATGTAGATTCCCGTTTGGCAGACCACTCGGTCTTCATTCACGGCAACATCCGCAAAATCCTGCATTTTGATAACCGCACCCGCATAGCCTTCGTCCCTGAAAAGAATGTTCGAGCCGTTCCCGAGGAACAGGTGCGGAATTTCCTTCTTTGCCAAAGCCTTCAGAACCTCTTTCAACGCATCCGCAGAGCTGACTTTTATCAGTGCCGCCGCGCGTCCGCCTGCCTTAAACGAGGTGTAGTTCTTCATGTCGGCATTTTCTTCGATTTCGATTTTATTCGATGCCGGCATCTTCGCCGCATCCGGTGCCGCTGTCTCCGGCGCTGCCGTCTTTGGCTCCGTCAGTCCTTCCAGTGCCGCTCTTATGTTCTCCTGTATTTGGAGGGTCGAACATTTTTCTGAGCTTTTCGCCCCGTCTGCTGTCCCCGTCTTTGTTAATTCTGTCTTCACAAAAAATTTCCTCCTTGTCGACATTGTATTTGCTGAAATCCTCGTACGCAATCGTGCATGTATCCAGCATTTTGCTTTCGAGCTTTGCGTTGATACCCCTGCTCAGGTATGTATACAGGATAGCGAAAACCGGCACACCCAGAATCATTCCCGGGAAACCAAAGAGTCCGCCGCCCACGATAATCGCAAACATTACCCAAAAGCTTGCGAGCTTGGTGGTTTTTCCGAGAATCTTCGGCCCGATGATATTTCCGTCGAGCTGCTGAATGATGAGGATGATGATTCCGAACTTCAGTGCCGCAATTGGTTCCACTATGAGCAAAATGATAATGGAAGGAATCGCTCCGATAAAAGGTCCGAAAAACGGGATGATGTTCGTCACTCCCACGACAACGCTTATGAGCATCGTCATTGGTATTTCAAATATCGTAAGCACGACGAAGCAAAGGATGCCGATAATCGCCGAGTCTATGATTTTCCCGTTGATAAAGCCGCCGAAGGTCTGATTGCTCAGCCTTCCCAGCTCGAAGAATTTTTCGGCTCTTTCCTGTTTGAATGTCGCAAGTATCAGTTTACGCGTCTGCGCCGCAAAAAGTTCTTTGCTGTTCAATATGTATACGCAGATAATCAGTGCCACGAATATGTCGAGCACCGTTCCGAGCGTTCCGACGACACCCGTCAAAATGGCTTCGGCTCCCGGCAGCACTCTGTCCTGCGCCCACAAGATGATCGTGTCGGACATGTTTTCCAGTTTTCCCTGCAAAATCGTCGCAAATTCCGGGTTCTGGTCCACGTTCGCACTGATCCAGTCCTGGGCTCTTTCCGCAATTTCGGGTGCTCCCATTGCCAATCCCATAATGCTGTCCCAAAGATCCGGGATTACAAGCATCATCAGTCCCGCAACCACAACGATGAGCAGTGCCAGTGCCGCCAGGGTTCCGAAAAATCTCGCAAATTTAAAGTCCCTCGCCGGTTTCTTGAATCTGCCTTTGTTGAGTTTGTATACCAGCCTTACTGTAGCATTGTAGATCGGACAAAGCAGATACGCCATAACGATTCCTATGTAAAAAGGCATCAGAATGTCGTTGAGCTTCGCAAAGCCTTCTTTGATTACCGGCATGTGGTTCACCACGTAATACGCAATAATCAGAATGACCCCGACCAAAAGCAGCATGAGCGTTTGTTGAAGATATTTGTTTTTTAACTTAATCTTTTTCTCGTTCATTTTTTTCTCCGTATATGTTATACTTAATTATATTATACAACAAATAAAGGAATTGTAAAATGAGAATTTTAGTAATAAGCGACACTCACGGAAAAAATGAGCGCGTTTACGATGTATACAACAAACTTGCTTCCGCAGGCGGCCCGGCAGCCCGCTCCGGTGGACTCTCCGGCGGGTTTTCAAG
>FR882015.1:6465-10402 GCA_000435615.1 Firmicutes bacterium CAG:238
GGCGCCACAGCCCGGCTCGCACCGCACCCCGCCCGTTGACATGATTGTGCACTGCGGTGACTACTACGCCGACGCACAGGAAATCCGTGCCCGCCTTGGCATCCCGGTTCTGGCAGTCAAGGGCAACTGCGACGGCTGCTTCGACTTTGAAGCCTGCTCCCTGCTTGAAACCGAGTGCGGCGACATCCTTATTACCCACGGTCACATGGAGGATGTCGGATTCAGCATGCAGAAGCTTTACTACAAAGCTCTTGAATCCGGCTGTATCGGCGCATTCTTCGGTCACACCCACAGAAGCGTTTTTGTTGAAACCGGAGGTGTGTACCTGCTGAATCCCGGCAGCCTTTCGCAGCCGCGCGACGGCTCCGGCGGAACTTTTGCTTTGGTCACGACTTCGGAAGCCGGCCTGCAGGCCAAAATCTATTATTACGAAGACTTTATGCTGCCCGCAGCCGGCGTTGGTTCGACCGGTGGCGGAGCGGATGCACCAGACAACTCAGCAGCTGACAACTCGGCCGCAGGTGGCACCGCTTCTGCGCCCGAAACTCCGGCGTCTCCGGCGGCATCTCCGGTGGCTCCGGCCGTGCGGAAACCGAAACAGAAGCCCAAGGTCAAAGGCGGCCATCTTCGCAGCCTCATAAACTATAGCGACAGATTCTAGCCGCACGGAGCAAGGGGCCGCGTGACTGGCCGAATGGTTGCACGGCGGCGCAAACGCTAGCATTTTCACGAAAAGATGCCTTTTTGAGGGCGGATGGTGGGAATTGCTTAATTATTTCAAAAATGTAATTTTTTCCAAAACACAAAATTTAAAATTCCATATACCTTCGGAGGTCACATTATGAACACTAAAATGGATATGAACAAGCTCATGGCGGATTTTCCGCCGGTCGCTGAGATGGCGGATTATAAGGAAATCTTCTGGATCAATCCGGACAGCGGCAAAGGCGGCTGCACAAAGGGTACCGGCAAAGACGCACCCGGCAAAGACACACCCGGCAGCGACACTGCAGCGGAAGGGGGCACTGCCCGGTGCGTTTCCGGCGAAGGCATCTTGCAGCAGCCGGAAACACAGCAGCCGGAAGCACAGCAGCCGGTGCTCGGCATGAGGGACGTCGAAGATGCGGCAGCAAGGCTTGCACGCTTTGCGCCTTACCTCGCCAAGGCTTTCCCGGAAACCGCCAAATCCGGCGGCATCATTGAATCGGATTTGGTGGAAATCGCCCGCATGAAACCTGCGCTCGAGCACATGAGCGGGCCGATTTCCGGCAGGCTCTTCCTGAAACGCGACAGCCACCTGCCGGTTTCCGGCTCGATTAAGGCAAGAGGCGGCATTTATGAAGTCTTGAAATTTGCCGAAGAAGTCGCGATGAAGGCAGACATGCTGAAAGAGACGGACGATTACAGCATGCTGGCAGAGGACAGATTCCGCGAGCTCTTTTCAAAATATTCGGTTGCGGTCGGCTCCACCGGCAACCTTGGCCTGTCGATCGGCATTATCAGTGCCAAGCTCGGCTTCAAGGTTACAGTTCACATGTCCGCCGACGCGCGACAGTGGAAGAAAGACCTTCTCCGCTCCAAAGGCGTTACCGTCATCGAATATCCGGACGATTATCAGGCAGCGGTTGCACAGGGACGCCGGGAAGCGGCAGATGATCCGACATGCCACTTTGTTGATGACGAAGGTTCGGTTGACCTTTTCCTTGGTTATGCGGTTGCCGCTCTCAGAATCGGCGCGCAGTTTGAGGAAGCCGGAATCACCGTTGATGACGAACACCCGCTTTTTGTGTATATTCCGTGTGGGGTCGGCGGGGCTCCGGGCGGCGTTACATTTGGCCTTAAGCAGATTTACGGCGATAATGTGCATGTATTTTTTGCAGAGCCGACACATGCGCCTTGCATGACCCTTGGTCTCATCACGGGACTTCACGACGGGATTTCGTGCCGTGACATCGGAATTGACGGAATTACCGATGCGGACGGTCTTGCGGTTGGCAGAGCCTCATATCTTGTGTCTTCCTTTATGCAGACGCTCCTTGACGGCTGTTACACGATTGACGACGAAAAACTTTATCCGTTCCTGACGCGGCTTGCCGACAGGGAAAAAATCTACATTGAGCCGTCTTCCTGTGCTTCGTTCACAGGTCCTGCGCTCGTATCCGCCGCTGCGGAATACCTCGAAACGAAGGGGCTTACGGACAAAATGCAGAATGCCTCCCACATCTTATGGGCAACGGGCGGAAGCATGGTGCCTGACGGCGAAATGAAGCTGTATTACGAAAGAGGAAAATAAGGAAAGCCGGTAGATTGCAATGATGAACCACATTTCAAAAGAGTTAATAGGAAGCGCCGCGGCATTTTTTAAAGTCCTCGGCGATGAAACAAGGATGAAAATCCTCTGCACGATAGCTGACAGCGAGGTCTGCGTCAACGACATCGCGGAGGCCGTTGACATGACAAAGTCGGCGGTTTCCCACCAGCTAAAGCTGCTCAAGGATGATGATCTCGTAAAAAGCCGCCGGGAGGGCAAAAACATTTTTTACTCCCTCGACGACCAGCATGTCATGGATATTCTGGATATTGCTTTCGTGCATATCACGCACAAAAATCACGCAGCGGACTGTACCTGCTCCTGCTGCCACGATGCACATAACTAATACAAAAGTTGGCTCTTTCGGAAGCTTATTCTGAAAAAAGCCAACTTTTCTTTTTTTTATGATCGTCGAACTGTCAAGGAGTGCCGCCCACTATTCAACCTTCAGCGCGCGCATCGCGTTGAGGATGGCAATTACCGATACACCGACATCTGCGAATACCGCGGCCCACATGTCTACAAGACCGATTGCACTGAGTACCAATACGATTAATTTAACCGCAAGTGCAAATACCACATTCTGTTTTGCGATGCCAAGCGTTTTTCTTGCGATATCCATCAGGCTCAGGAGCTTCGATGGTTCGTCCGTCATGATGACAACATCCGCCGCTTCAATGGCTGCATCCGAGCCAAGGCCGCCCATCGCAGCCCCGACATCCGCTCTGGCAAGAACCGGAGCATCGTTGATGCCGTCGCCGACGAACATAAGCTTTCCTTTCGGCGATTTCGCCGCAAGCAGTTTTTCGACTTCTTCTACCTTATTTTCCGGCAGAAGTTCTGCATGAATTTCATCGATTCCGAGTTTCGCGCCGACGCTTTCCGCAACCGCTCTGCTGTCCCCTGTCAGCATAACCGTCTTGATTCCCCTTGCTTTCAAGCCGTGGATTGCCTCTGCCGCGTCGTCCTTAATCTGATCTGCAATCGTGATATAGCCTTCATATTTTCCGTCTACCGCGATATGAACCACGGTTCCCGCAGCGGACGCCTCTTCATAAGTAATCTGCTCACGCTTCATCAGCTTGGCATTTCCCGCCAGAACCGTATGCCCTTCAATCACAGCCTGCACGCCGTGACCTGCGATTTCCTTCACATCGCCAATTTGCGATTTATCGACTTTTTCCCCGCTTTTCTCCTCAAAATCCTCTCTCAAGGATACCGAAATCGGATGGCTGGAGTTTGCCTCTGCATAAGCCGCATAACGCAGCAGTTTGTCTTCTGAAAGTTCTCCGCAGGTGTGAACCTCTTCCACCTTGAAAACACCTTTGGTCAGGGTTCCGGTTTTATCCATGACCACGCATTCGGTATGCCCTGCGGCTTCCAGATAGTTGCTGCCTTTTACGAGCAGGCCGATTTTCGATGCGCCGCCGATTCCGCCGAAGAAGCTCAGAGGAACCGAAATTACCAAAGCGCACGGACAAGATACTACGAGGAAGTTCAGTGCTCTGTAAACCCAGTCCTTAAACAAAGCCCCGGTGAAGCCCGGCGCACTGCCGACAATTCCTCCGCCGATCAAAAGCGGTGGAACGAGTGCCAGAACCACAGCCGCTCCTACAACTGCCGGTG
>FR882015.1:10409-13285 GCA_000435615.1 Firmicutes bacterium CAG:238
TCCTACAACTGCCGGTGTGTAAACAGCCGCAAATCTTGTGATGAAGTTTTCCATCTTTGCCTTCTGGCTGGTCGCATTCTCTAACAGTTCCAAAATCTTGCTAACCGTGGATTCGCCGAATTCCTTGGTTACCTCAACTTCCAAAAGTCCGCTTTCGTTGATGCAGCCGCTGAGGATCTCACTTCCCGCCTCTACATTGCGCGGAACCGATTCTCCGGTCAGTGCCGCAGTATCCAGCATCGAAGTGCCGCTCAAAACTTTTCCGTCCAAAGGAACCTTTTCTCCCGGCTTAATCACGATGACATCACCGATTTTGACCTCTTCGGGATCAACCTTTTTCGTGTCGCCGCCTTCAAGCTTTAAGTTCGCATAATCCGGGCGGATATTCATAAGCTCCGTAATGGATTTTCTGGATTTGCCGACCGCATAATCCTCAAAAAGTTCCCCGACCTGATAGAAAAGCATAACCGCGACTGCTTCCGGAAGTTCGCCCGTTGCGAAGGCCCCGACCGAAGCAACCGCCATCAGGAAGTTCTCGTCGAACACTTTGCCTCGGCTGATGTTGCGAATCGCTTTCCATAAAACCTTGTATCCGATTTCCAGATACGCTATCAGATATACCGCAAGCTTCAAAAGATATGGCTCCGCCGGAACCATAATCGCAATCACGAACAAAACCGCTCCGATCGCAAGTCTGATTATCGTCTTCTTCATCTCACGCCACTCCCTTCCGAAAATTTCTAGAGCTCCTTGATTACTACGTCAGGTTCTGTTTTCTTTACTGTCTTTGCAATCTTCTTATAGGTTTCATCAAAGCCTTCTTCTTCCACATCCAGAACCATCTTCAAAGTAAGGAAGTTTACGGAAGCGCTGTTTACGCCGTCGAGCTTTGCTACGTTTCTTTCAACCTCTGCTGCACAGTTTGCACAATCAAGTCCTTCAAGTAAATATGTCTTCTTCATTTTATGTTCCTCCTGTTTTATATCATTTTTATTATTCTCATAGAGTTGAGCAATTATTCAACTGTTGTCTTTATTATAGTTGAATAGCTATTCAATTGTCAATACTTTTTTGAAAAAATTTTTGCTTTTTTTCCGCTCTGTTTTTCGCACAAAATAAAAAGGTGTCTTAATTTGCTGACACCTTATAAACCGTAACATTGATACAATATATCTAACATTCTCTTCTTATCTGTTATTTGTATACCCAGCGATTTCAAATCCACATCTTCACCCTCTATTTCAGACAAGAACTTTTTCATGTCATTTATTACCTCTGGGCTGAGTAATTGTCTGGTATCGGCGCTAATCAGTTGTGCGAGACGAAACACATCATTTTTATGTTTTCTGATATTTTTGCTGTCGATATGTTCTCCATCCGACTTGCGTTTTTTCAAGTCTAGCCAAGCTTTTGCTTTAAACGGGATTAAACAGGTTGGACTTAACACCGGAATACCGTCAATAACCTCTTGCCCGCTTTTCAATAGTTCATAGTAGGATTCATTTAAAAGAATTGCTGACAGGCTTGATATTTCATCGTCTATCGGGAGCGGGGTAAGAATTGCATCTTCTTGCAACGCGATAAAACTCGGATTCCTTGAAAAAAGCTCTATCATATATGGGTACTCCTTGCTCCTTGGAGCAGAAAAACGGTAAAACTGTGCATTTCCGCTGTTTTTATTCAAATGTTCATATCCGGCTTCTTTGACATACTCCCAGAATCGTCTGCCAAACTCAGCCGTTACAGCTTCAATAATCAACACAATGTCAATATCCTTCGTGGCACGAAACGGCAGCTCCTCATTTTCCATAATTAAATCACATGCAGTTCCACCGATTATAACATATTGATTTTCAAAGCCTTGAAACGCTTCTTTGAATTTTACAATTCCATTGACCATTATTCCTGCAACCTTCTTTCTATCAACTCTTCTACTGCTTCTTCGATTCTTTCGTCTGTAGTCCCGCTGAAAGATAATGCGACCGAAATGTCGTCCGCGTTATTGTCATCCGAGAATTGTGTTGGATCATACGCCCATAGTTCAAGTCTTACCTGTTCATCCGGGTCTACCAGTTCTTCCGTCAACATTACTGCATCTTTTTTTCGTTCCGCAGCATATGTTATAACACGCGGCGGATTTAACATGGTTTCCGTGGAAAGTGCCGTTTCTCCTGCAAACACCATATCATCTGTAATTTGAGACTTCGCTATATATCCTGCCTTAAAAACAGGACTTGACAAATATGCTTTTGCTTTCTCAAACAGTTTCGGCCTGTCGTATTTTGATTCAATAACCTTGTTTACACCATCTTTTGAGACAATAAACAAGTCTGTATTCTCCAACTGCTTTACTGCTCTGCTTAGCGTCATTGCCGTAAAAGGAAGTTCTTTTCCTGCTTCTGAAATGTAAAGCCGTTTTTTCTTGCTATAGAGATAGAACAAGAATAATTGCTGCGTGGAAAAAACAAATTTTCCGCTCCTGCCCTCATCTTGTTTTTCCTCTGTGAGCAAAGTTCCTATAAATGGTAAAAAAATCTGCTTCCGGGTTATAAACGGGATCCTATTTTCTATAAGGCTTTCCCTTCGGTAAGCGGATACTGCTGCAAGTTCAAGTACAATCGGTACATTATCGATTTGACGTATTTGGGCTATTTGTTTTTTTAATGCCGGAACAGTGGCAAGTGCACCTTTCGGTGTGAGAATTATACATCGTTTATCCGCAATATATGCTGTATTGAAATTATAGCTGTCTGACATGTAGACAGGCAATGAGTCTTGATGATTCCAGTCCTCGACGCTTATTGCAATTCCGAATACGTTTCTTAGCATATTCCCATTCTCCTTTTTTAACTTAATATATTTATATATTAACTTTA
>FR882016.1:0-257 GCA_000435615.1 Firmicutes bacterium CAG:238
TTTGTCCGTGGAAAATGCTTCAGCCACTTCACGCTTCTGCTGTTCGGATACTGGCTTTCATTTTCTAAATAAACATACTCTCCTGTTATGAGTCCTATATTTATTTCTCGATTAAATTTTGATGGCAAAACAACATAGTCACCTACTGCAGCCTCGTGTACAAATCGATAAAGCATCCCGGCGCTATTAGCAACTGATTGCACCTTTGCATCCGGATAAATTTCTCTATACTTCTGCTTAAAGGCTTCTCGTTCAGC
>FR882016.1:279-13045 GCA_000435615.1 Firmicutes bacterium CAG:238
CAGCAGGAATGCCAGATAAATTCCCCATTTCTGTCCAACCGATGGCAATTAAGTTTTTATCAAGCATCATGTGGTCGTTTAATGTATGTATTCCCCAAATTTTTTTGTCTTCCATGTTAATCGTTTTCCTTTCCCTTACTGATTCCTGCTAATCTTTCTGTTACTCCTACTCTTACTATTGCGCTTCCATTACCTGCAATCATTGAAATTTCATCATTTACAGATCAATCCTACAATGATTTCATCACGTCAAGCAAGTGTTGGTAACTATCAACATCGTGGTATTTGACATTTTCGGTAGAAATCTCATTAAAGAGTTTTCTTGCACAAGAAATCTTCGCTTTTTCAATAGGTTTCAAGCTCAAGCTTTCCATCGTACCCTTAGTCTCGGCGATAAAGTAGATGTGTTTTACCGTTCCCTCGTAAAAAGCGATTGCCCAGTCGGGAGAATAGTTTCCGACCGGAGTCGGAATATGAAATCCTCTCGGCAACTTTGCATACACGCATACTTCTTCGGCATTATCCAAGTCCTCGGCAAACCGGCGCTCCACGCTTTTTTCGGCGTAGCCGTCGGTAAATACATAGTCTTGAATATGCTTTGTCGCCTTGAAAGCCTTGTCAATGCTCGTCGAGGTCTTTTCTGCAGTAAAGATAGTGCTGTCATACTCACCCTCAATCTGGTCATAGGATATATGTTCAACAATCATCGTTGCCTTTTGCTCGTTGATAAGGCGAATGACTTTGGCGATAAATTCTTCCGGATTTGCTTTGTACATAGCAAACTTCACCGGCGAGATGCCCTTGATAATTTCTACGACAGTCTTTCTCGTCAAAACGGTTCCTTCCGCAATTTTGCCAACAAGGTCGTATTTGATTTGGCTTACTTCGCCACGCTTCAGTGTAGTCGTGCGTGTCTTTGCCGTCTTAAATGCTTCACCACGCTTCAAAGCGTTTGCGTCCATTTCATCTGTCTGCTCGCCCTTGGAAAGCGTGTAGGTCAGCTCGGAAACAAACAGTTCGCTATCAATGTGCTTGATGGATTTTTGGATTAGCTCGGCACTATCGAACGAAACGGCATAGGCGTATTTATGGTTGATGCGTTTCCAAAGTTCCTGGAACTCTTTCTTATAAAAGTTCTCGTTGAGATCATTCTTTTCAATCTTTGTCTGCTTACCGTCCTCAATCATACATGCAAGTGCGGATTCATCAAAGACAGCCTGCACAAGCGTATGTACACTCTCTGCCATCGGTGTAAGGTTTTCAGGCAACGGAGCAAGCGTTCCCATTTCCAAATCTATGCGATACTTGTCCGTAACCTTGCGGTCCATATCAACATACTGGTTGGCAATCAGATAGAACTCGATAGCGTTTGCCGTCTTATCATCAATAACAGTAGGCTTACCGTCCGCCTTGACAAACTTGCCTTTGAAATATTCGCTGGTAGCAGCCGTCGGTCTGTCATACAGAACTTTCTTGATGTCAGATTGCAGGTCAGCCACAAAGCCCTTGTAGCTCTCGCTTGCGATAACCGTCAGCTTGTTAATATCGTGGATTATGTCTCCGAGGACTTCCGCATCCATTCTGTTGCCTGCCTGGTTTACGCAGAGACGCAAACCTCGACCGACCTCCTGTCGCTTCTGTGTGGAGCTGTCGCTGTGTTTCAGCGTACAAATCTGGAACACATTCGGATTATCCCACCCCTCACGCAAAGCGGAATGTGAGAAGATGAAGCGTGTCGGTTCGTCAAAGGAAAGCAGACGCTCCTTGTTCTTCAAAATCAAGTCGTATGCGGAAATATCATCCGAGAACTCAGAACCTCGTTTGAGTGCGGAGTTGATGCTGTGTCCGGTCTTTTTATCAATGCTGAAATAGCCTTTGTGAGTGTCGACGACTTCAATGCTACGGAGATATTTCTGATACGGCGTATCGAACAGAGTCAGATACTCGTTCAGAATATTGTTGTATTCTTCTTCAAAGATGCGCCCGTACTCACCGAGCAGCTCGTTTCCGTCCTCATCATATTGGCGGTACTTTGCAACCTCGTCAATGAAAAACAGGGAAAGCGTTTTGATTCCCATATCAAAGAGTTTTTCTTCTTTCTCAAAGTGAGACTGAATCGTTTCTCTGATTTGGATTCGCCGCTTATCCTGCTCTACCACATCACCGATAACCTCGCCCTGGCGAATAATTGTGCCGTTCGTGAAAGTTACCGTGCCGTGAAGCGGCTCAATGTCGGAAATGGTATAGCCGTTTTTGTATTGCTCCATTTCGCCGGACTTGTAGTAGAGGTCATCGCCGACGGCAAACTGAAACATTTTCCGCTTATGTCCGCTTTGCTGTGCCACTTCGATTTCAAGCTTTGCCATAGGCGGCTTGTTCGGAGAAAGCACAATGTTTTCGAGATAGAGATACTGACTTGTGCCGGTAAGGTTCTTTACCTCAAAGCCCTTTACCTCAATTTTCTTGACGAGTTTCTTATTGAACGCATCCAAAGCGTCAAGTACATAGACAAGGTTGTGCTGCTTTGCGTGCGTGGCAGAGTAGTTCAAGCTGAACAACGGATTGAAGTTCTGCAGAGCTTTCTGCGTGACCTCTCCGCCCATTTTCTGCGGTTCGTCCAAAATGATAATCGGTCTGTTCGCCTTGATAACATCAATCGGGCGGCGGGAACCGAACTCATCACGCTTGGAATAGATAATACGGGCTTCTTTACTTTTGCCATCCTCTTTCAAGGAAGAAGCGAAAGCCTGCGTATTGATAATCATGACATTGATGCCGGAGCTGGAGGAGAAGTTGTCCAGCTCGTTCAAGTTGGAGCTGTTGTAGATGAAGAACCGAGCCTTCTTGCCGTACTGCTCCATGAAATGGTCGGCGGTAATCTGAAAGGTCTTATTGACACCTTCACGGATAGCAATAGAGGGAACGACCACAATAAACTTGCTCCACCCGTAAAGCTTGTTCAGCTCAAACATAGTCTTGATGTAAACATAGGTTTTACCCGTACCGGTCTCCATCTCTATGTCAAGAGAACAACGACCTACATTGCCGATGAGCTTGCCAGAATTCTTGATATTGTTCTCGTTCTGAATCGTACGAATATTTTCAAGCAACTGATCATCGGTAAGTTCAACCGTTTCGTTCTTGTAGCCGGTCTCGCTCAACAGTTCATCCTCATCTTCCGTCACGGCAAGACAAATCTGCTGATTTGCCTGCGGCTTGCCTAAATCTCGGATATAGGAAACCTTGTCGTAGTGAGGCTGTCCGCTGAATACACGAGCGACTGCTTCCACGGCATCGGTTTGGTATTGTTGGATTTTGAAATTAAACTTCATCGGTTATCACGCACCTCACTTTCCTTGCGGTCGGTCCAAATGGGTTTCCCATAAGAACTCTACCAAAGTAATACTGCTTCCTACCATCAATTTAGCGTGTCTCGGACCCAACCCTTTGTAACTGGCACTTTTCCCATGGCCACTTCCGTAATGGTTCCTTAAGGCTGCCACATTGGCGGCAATCGCTCGTAAATTCCCAAGTAACGCTTTTATCTCGGTCGCAGCAGGAGCATCTTCAGGAATATCCCGCGGCATTAACTTGAGAAGTTTTAGAGTTTCGCCGATTAATTGACCGACATCCCAATTCTTATCCCACACAATCCCTCTGCTATCCAGTATCGTTTTACAGCAACTTTCAATCAATTCTTTTGCCTTTCCAATAGCTTCCGTTGGGTTGCTTTCTGTCATTGAAAGCATCATGTTGATTTGAGCGTTCAAATATTCGCTTGAAAATTGTTCTTTCAAATTTTCTGCAATTGCAGAAAGTGAAAAGCGTCTACTTGAAAATACTCGCCCTGCAATCTCCTTACATTTGGCATAGAGCCTGCTATAATCCTCGTTATACGGCGGACGGTAAGTATAGGGAAGTAGTGTCTCGTCGTCTAATCGAAAGTCTTTATTATATTCGCTTTCGTAATGTCTTTCATAGTAATCAAACAAGTCATGTAACAACTTATTTTTTTCACTTTCCTTAGCATACTTAATATAGGATTGAAGAGATTTTCCCTTGGACAGCTTATATTTAGAGCAAACAGCAACTCCAATGCTTTCCATCGTAAATATATCAAAATCATTCGTAGAAAAGTTAAGTACATACCCACCGCGATTGAACAATTTGATAAACATGTCCCTTTCTACTTGCGTCATGCTTCCGCCTGCCTGTTCTGATATTTCCATCTCAAGTAAATCAATAATAGTCTGAGCATTTGAGCGAATGGTTCCGCTGAATCTGTTAGCTTCTTCTACACAATCACATATTGCAGGAATATCTCCTCCAAACAGTTTCGCTGCACGGCTCATATCGCTTGCAAGGTCAAAGCCTTTATAATCATTTTCCAGATCGTTTTTCAATGCTGATATAACATCTTCTGCGTAGTGTCTATTCAATTACAGCACCTTCCTAACTGTTGACGGGCTGATGGAAGCGAAAATCTGGTCGAAGTTCGTCAGCACAGAATCGCTTGCTATACTGCTGTCACGGAACACGGCGTAGTAAGGCTGCTCCTTGGCGACAGCCGTAACGACCTCATCGGAGATATTGTTGTCGAAGCAGGCGTAAAGGAAACCGTCTGCAACATTGAACACCTTGCAGCCGCCGATAGTGGTCTCCTCGATTTTGGAGGAGAGAAGTATGCCGAGGTCAAGCATGACCTGAAACAGCAAATCTTCCGGCGTTCTGTCCTCTTTGATGTTGTCCGCATAATTGTCAAACGAGGTCTGCTCCACTTCATCAGGGCGATAGAAAACGTCTTTCATGTTGGAGGTATCACACTTCAGCACCCGGAAACCGATGTCAAGGTCTTGTGTTGTCAAAGGGCTGTCTTCTTTGATTTTCTGACCGGCACGGCGGATACGTTCCTTGCCGATTTCACAAATGGTTTTGTATCCTGCTTTGTAGGCTTCGCTCTTTTCGTCGGTCTTTTCGGGCAACTGTACCATGATAAACTTGCGGTGTCCACCATCCTCAGCATTGAGCTGCATAACTGCGTGTGCAGTAGTAGCAGAGCCGGAGAAAAAGTCGAGAACTATAATATCTTTGTTGGTGTTCAAAATCTTAATGAGATGTTTTATTAGTTTACTTGGTTTAGGGAACGAGAACGGAATATCTAACTTTTTCAGTTCTTCACTTCCATTTCTATTTAAGAAACCTTCAAGCAAATCTCTTGGGATATTTCCCTTCTCTTTCTTATCATTTAGGTAGCTTTTGGTGTAAATATTCCATTTTGCTTTTTGACCGTCTTGATTAATTAGAGGCGAAGACTTTGTTTGTTTGAAAGAAAGAAGATTCTTTTTTAACAAATACTGCTTTTGTTCCCACCTCCACACACCATCGCCTTCATTTGGTAAAACTTTTTCGCCATCTTGCTCAATCTGTGGAATTGTCGTTCCAGGAGGAACAACCAATTCCCCATCGGGACATTCAATAAAATACCTTTGATTTGGACGTGTTTGTAGCGTTGATAAATAGAATGCAATATCGTCTCGATAATATTCTCCTTTACGCTCACCTTCGGTTTCTATTTTGTTAAACTGGTCATCATTTGAAACCTCATCCTGAAATGATGGAAGTACTGAAATGTTTTTTGCGTAAACAACAATATAGTCTTTGCTCGGTGCAAAATAATTACCTCTAAAACTAGTTGTTTTTGCAATTCTTGTTATACAGGACACGAAATTTGAACTGCCAAAAATCTCATCACAATTTTTTAGAATATTTTTCAATTCGCCATCATCTATACTAACAAATATAACTCCATCTTCCTGAAGTAAATCTTTTGATATACGAATTCTCGTATAAATCATATTCAGCCAATCAGTATGGAAGCGACCATTGCTTTCTGTATTTTGCACCATACAATTGCCTTCCTCGTCAAACTGTCCGCTGTTTGCAAGGTATTCCTCTGTGCTCTGGGCAAAGTCGTCCTCATACACAAAGTCATTTCCCGTATTGTACGGCGGGTCTATGTAAATCATCTTGATTTTGCCGAGGTAGGTTTCCTGCAATAGCTTCAGCACTTCGAGATTGTCGCCCTCAATATAGAGGTTTTCGGTGGTATCAAAGTCCACACTTTCCTCACGGCAGGGACGGAGCGTTTTGGAAATGGGAGCGTTCGCCAGCAGGACAGATTTCTTCTTATCCGGCCAGGTGAACTGATAGCGTTCCTCTTTTCCGTCAACGACCTTTGTGTTGATTTCCTGCATCAGCACCTCCTTGTCGATAGCACGAACGACCTCTCCGTTTTCGTCAATCGTCTCCGTAACGGCGTTCGGGAACATCTCCGCTAACTTCTTGAAATTCTCATCGGCTTTGTTCGCCGTTTGCATTTTGAGTTTATCCATTAGGCTTGTCCTCCTTGATTTCATCAATAAAGCTATCTAAAAGAAATGTTACTCTGGCTTCATCATTCTCTAAGCCAAAAATTGACTCAATTTTATTCTTTAATTCTATCATATTTGCTTTGCAATGTGCATCGCCGTTCAGCACCGCTCCCATTTTCTTTGTGTCAACAGCACATTCGTGATACTTCGGATTTCCAAAAGAAAATGTCGGAACATAGATATTGGTATAATCTGATTGCGTCACCCAAGCAGCTCCCATCTCATTAAGGCAAGCAGGACTATCAAGATATTTATCCGACCATAGGATTATCATAAAAAGAGTGCTGTTGAAATGAGAACGCAGATACTCATAAATGGGTGCGTCCAATGGAATCTTGTGGAGCGGATGGGAGGTGTAGATTAATTGATTGTCTTTTACGCCTAATCCCATTATAAACCGTTCAAGTGCATCTCCGTATTTTTTATCGTCGGATTTATGGCTAATAAAAATGACTGGGTCTGTTTTTGGAGCATCAATGCCTACAGGTGTGGTTGGAACACACTCATCCTCCCTCAAACCGGATAGTATTTCCTTAATTAACCGCATATTTTTCTGATGTGATGCAAGGTTACATACATATCCGTTCGATGAAATAGCTCCGATGTTTTCATCATACCATTTGTCAATGCCGGAAAGCGTGTACATTATCGTATCGTAATCCGCATTGGTAATGGCTTCTTTTAATTTGAATAGATAATTCATCAGATTGGCATCACTTGTGTAATCGTCTATCGTTCCATATATGCCATTATATTCAACAGAAAGTCTTTGAAAGTTATTCATTGTAAAGTCTCCTTTATAGCACATCAAGTTGTTTTTGTAATGCTCTAATCTGCTGCACCAGCTCGAACTTCTTGTTCGGCTGCTTCTCATTCCTTGCCTGCTTTTCGAGCTTTTCAATTTCCTTTATAAGCTTCTCCTTGTGTTCATCAACGGCAATCTGCTCGTCCAGAGAATTACCCTGTTCCAGCTCCACGCCGCCGACTTGAATGATGAAGTTATCCCAAACGGCGTCAAGATTCAGACCGTCAATTTCAAGCGTCAGCTCGTCTTCCAGCATCCAGTCGGTATGGTAATATCTGTTCACCTTGAACGCTGCTTTGCCGGACTCCGCCGCTTCCTTGTAGCCCGTCCATGCCTGCACCTTGTTCCCGCAGGAGAGGACAAAGAGTATATGGTACGGTATCTCCTTGTCAATCTGTCGGAGCACGGCTTCATCAAGCTGCGGCTGCGCCAATTTGATTTCAATTACCTCGATTTCCTTTACCACCTGTCCGTGTGATATGTTCAGCGTGGGCTCGGCAAGCTTATTGCGCCAATGAATGAGCTTTATCTGCTCCACAAACACTCTTTTCAGAGCAGGGGAAACCTCAATATTCTCATAAAACTTTTGCTTCGGTATTCTTTTGTTGAACTCCGTTGTCTGCGGAAAGCCAAGCATACTTATTTCACCTCTTTGTTGTCCACATTATTTTACGACCAGGAAGCAAATCAGTTCAAAGTCGTCCAATCCCGACACTTGCGAGAGCAGCGCACTTGTGCCGCCGCTTTTGAACAGACTGTCAATATCATTTTCTTCCTTGACATCAATAATAGAGTTTATAGATTCACTCAACAGCTCGGAAATCTCGCTCATATTGCGCCCATCGTCGGTCTCATCGTTAAAACGGTGATAGAGTGCTTCGATAGGCTTGTCCTTGCCACGGCAAAGCAGACGCATTGTGTCAAGAAGCTTTTTCGGCTGCAAGTAATCACAGACTACATCGCCGTCGTCACCGATATAGACCATATAAAACGGATGAAGCCGATTCTTGTTATCAATATTGATGCTCTGCTCTCGGTTTTTCAGTACAAAGACAACACCGGGAGGGCAATCCTTTGATGCAGGTGCAACAGCATGAAGTCCCATAGGGGTATGCTCTAATTCGGGATGATGCTTGATATATTCCAACAAATCAAGGCGGAACTCGTTCAGCCCCAAATCCATGATGGAGATGCCGGAGGACATATCCTCAATGTCTACAACTTCTTCCTGCAAGCGCTTGAGCTGTGTTTTACGGTATTCAAGGTCGTGCTTTTCTTCATCGGAGAGAATGTTGTCGTCGCCCGTAGCGGTCATATCGACAATCTTCATTCTCGTTTCAACTTTCGATTTCAGATTGATATACTCGTCAAGAGTAATATCGGGCCAGAAATTGACAAGCTGAATGACCTTGTTCCTGCTGCCGATACGGTCAACACGCCCAAATCGCTGAATGATGCGAACGGGGTTCCAATGAATATCATAATTGATAAGGTAGTCGCAGTCCTGCAAGTTCTGACCTTCAGAGATACAGTCTGTTGCAATCAAAATATCAATATCGACTTTCGGGATGCTGTCAAACATATCTCTGTCTTTTGACTTCGGAGAAAAACAAGTCAAGACGGTGTTCATGTCCGCTCGTTTCAGCTTTGCAGTCGTGCGTCCCTCGACAGAACCGGTAACAACCGCTGTGTGCAAGCCGTATTTTTTCAGCATGAACGCAAAGACATTATCAAAAAGGTAAATAAGACATTATCATAAAGGTACATAGCCGTATCAGCGAAAGCGGTAAAGATAATTACTTTCTTATTGCCTTCGTTGATAGGATGCTCCACCTTATTTGACAGGTCTTCCAAAAGCTCCTGCAGCTTGCTGTCGTGCTCCGGCGTGATGTCATCCACCATTATTGTAAGCAGTTCAAGAATCTCCTGGTCCTTTGCAAGCTCTCCACGCCATGAAAGTCTGTCCATATCGGCAAGGTCAATCTGAACTTTCTTGCCGATGCTTGCAAAGTCATCGCTGTTCTGGTCGTCAAGGTCGTACTCGTCAACATCAGAAATATCTGTGAGATTGACCGTTGCTCCGACTGTGTTTTCGTAATCGTCAATCGACTCAATAGTGGTGTCAATCAGCTCCTTGATTCTGCGAAGCGTCAGATTGAAAGAATAGACGGAGCTTTCCATACGCTTCATCAAGTTTATCGCCATCAGGCGGCGAATACCCAGCTCACGGCTTGCCTGCGTGAAGCCTACATTAACCTTGTTGTCTCCATACAACTCGGCGTACTTTTCCATTCGGCTCGGCAAAATGTAATGAGACGGGCGGTAAATATCCAAGTTCAGCTTTGTAAGCTGTTCAAAAATTTCGTTATAGCTGATAGCATCCTTCAAATCGGTCAAATGCGGTGTGTGCGATTTGGGAACCAACCTTTCCGGGAACTTACCGATAGAGGTCGTGTCATAGTATTTCTCGATATGCTTTCTGGAGCGGGCAATCGTAACGCTGTCCAGCACCTCAAAGAAGTCAAAATCAAGCATACGGAGCAAGTTGTCGGTCGTTCTGTCGCAAGGCTCCCATTTGCTCCATGTATTGAATGCCTTCTGTGCGTTCCGGAAATTATCATCAATGGTATGTGTCGTTTTCAGCTTACTGTCGAGCAGAGAGGAATCGCCCTCATAAGCAAGCTGCAACTGATTTTTCAAATCATTGAAGCGTGTATTGACCGGGGTGGCGGAAAGCATAAGAACCTTCGTCTTTACACCCTTGCGGATGACCTGTTTCAGTAAAGTGGTATAGCGATTTTCTTTTTCTCCGTCTTCGGAATCGAGCTTGCCGCCATTGCGGAAGTTGTGTGATTCATCAATCACAACAAGGTCGTATGTATCCCAACGCAGGCGGGACAAATCCGTTCCGTTGGACATACCGTGCGTCCGCCCAATATCGGTATGATAAAGCACCTTGTAGTTCAATCTGTCTTCTGCAAGGGGATTGTTGATATAATTATCCCGATATGTGTTCCAGTTGTTCGACAGCTTCTTCGGGCAGAGAACCAAAACGCTTTTATTTCTTGATTCGTAGTACTTAATGACCGCCAAGGCAGTAAAGGTTTTACCGAGACCGACAGAATCGGCTAAAATGCAACCGTTATACTTTTCAAGCTTGTTGATAATGGCAAGAGCCGCATCACGCTGAAAGTTGAACAGCATATTCCACACTTTGCTGTCCTTAAACCCCGTCGCTTCATTCGGTAAGGTGTCTTCGGATACATCTTCAAGGAACTCATTGAAAATGTTATACAGCGTGATAAAGTAGACAAACTCCGGAGAATTTTCGTTATAAACCGCTGTAATATTTTCAATCACCTGGTCGGTAACATCCTGGAAGTTCTGTTTGTCGTTCCAAAGCTGCTCAAACAGGTCAATATAGCTCTTGCTCATCGGATACGACAGCCTCTGCGTAAAATTGTACGCATAATTTCCACGCTCACAGCCCAGGTCAACGGTTGTGAACTCATTAAAAGGCATATAGGTATACTGGTCATTATCCGAAAGCACATTCAAAAATCCCGGCACGACTTGACTTGTGGTATTGGACTTAAAAATTGCTTTCTGCTTTATCCATTCCGCACACTCTTTTGCAATAGCCCTCTGAGTAAGCTCATTACGGAGTCGAATTTCAAATTCACTTCCGTAAAGGTTCTTTTCACGAGTCATACGAGGGATATAAAATTCCCTCTTTGATTTTTCTGCTTTTTCGGTAGTAAAAGTAGGAGATGTGAAGATAAAATGTAAGTCTTCGATACCGGAAAGGCTCTTTTTCAATTCTCCATAGGCATAGATAGAGAAGCAGGCTGCAGCAATTCTCAGCTTGCTTTTCTTTGTTATGGTTTCTTCCAAATCATCACGCACCCGGAGATTGATGTTATCAATCATTTTCGGCATCCCTGGCATTTGCGGCATAGTTATCTGAGCAGTCGGCTCAGAAGCGGGAGATTGTATTTCCTCGTTTGTCACCTGCTCGTCCGGATAACGAATAAGAGCATCGTCAACATTAAAAAAGTTCAGTTTCCCTTTTACGGGAAATGCTTTGATTCTACGCACATTCGTCAAGTGCCACTCATAAACATCCTCGCTCTGGTTGTAGACAGTACTATCAAGATTAGCAACGCAAAGAGCATAGCCGGAAAGCATCCCCGGCACTTTTGGGTTTGCACTGCTGCAAATCAAAAGTTCGCCTCTGTGCCTGGTATCCCACGACCGATATTCAATATTTTTCGAACCTCGCAGTATTTGTGTTGCGTAAGGGTTTTTAATTGATATGGCTTTCATACAAATTCTCCAATATCATAATTTATATATTCACATACATGATGCTGTACGCTCTCCATAATGATGTGACTAAGTTTCATATAACTCATGGCTGAATTCAAGTAATACGCTATGGTTAGTTTGTACCATAGAGCATAGGAGCTTTTAATGAAACTCGCTGAACCCGAAGAAAAATTTTGACTTGTTATTTTGCTTAAATTTGTTTTTTTATCTGATGCACATTCTTTTCAGAATGTTCTTTATTTATGCTCATTCCACAAAAACCACAGCCTTTACTCCCGCACGCCCCGTGCAGCCTGTCGGCTCTGGTTCTGAATTTTCCGTATAGGACTTGCGTCCGTTTTCTGTTTGGATTTTGCCTTTGACTTGGTTCATTCAGACACACTCTCAATCATTTTCAACTCGACAAATTACCGTTTGCATTTTTCAATTAAATTTTATCACAGTTTTCGAGTTTCGTCGAGCAGATTAGACAAAAAGCGACATTTATGTATCGGATTTCCCGCTTCACACCAATTCAACGGTTATTTTCTGCTCATACAAATCCGGGTACTCGTCGAACTTCAGAAGGATTTCTGTCTCTGCTTGCGTGAGGCCGGCGGCGAGACATTCGACTTTTATTGCTGGGTTCCCGTCCTCTGTCCACGTCCATTCGAGTTTCAGCAGGTTTCCGTCGTAATATGCCGTAATCAGGTTTTCCTCATTGTCCGTCCAGACCTCAATTACTTCGCTTTGTCCGTATGCAAGCGATATTTCTTCTTTGTCAACGTAGATTTCCTCTTTGAAAGTAATTTTTCCGGATTTAATGCCGCTGAATTTGCTGTCCTTCTTACCTGCACCTCCTATTGCCTTCACTTTGTAGTAATAGGTTTTTTCGGTTGCAGCCGCATCATCATAAAAGACAGTTTTGGTTGTCGTTTTGATTTTCTTGTAGCTTCCGTTTCGGGAAAAAGCGCGATAAACTGCGTACTTTTTTGCTCCGGATACGGATGACCATGAAACTTTAAGTTCGTTGCCTTCGTCTGAAACGCTCCGTAGTTTAGGCGTTTTTAATTTCGGTGTTTTTTTAACTGCGCCTTTCAAACTGGTGCCTGCAGAGTGATAGGAAGTTGTTCCTGAAGTATAGCCCGATTTGTATGGGCATTTTCCGTTGTTATGTAAGTGCGCCGGGTAGCCGCCGCAATGGTAGTGATAATATCCCAGC
>FR882016.1:13114-20503 GCA_000435615.1 Firmicutes bacterium CAG:238
ACGAATCGGTTCTGCCGCCGTGCCCGTAGGCGGTGCTCGTCATTGCTAAGGCACATATCAAAATACATATAATTGTTGTAATTTTTCGTTTCGTTTTCATCTGGGTGCTCCTTTTTTCGCTTTTTATAGAGACTTACACGATTTAAGACGATTTGTTTCTGCAAAATCTGACATTTTTCGACAAAAAAAGCGGTTAAAAAACCGCTAATTTTCCATTTATTTATATATTATGCATTTTCGGAATAGCTGATATCTTTCTGTCATATTCCAAACTCCTTAGCAAGAAGCGAAGCGTCAAGCTGTTCTCTGGACATTGCACCAATCGCTGAAGGTTTTGCGGATGTGTTTGCCATAGTGTTTCTCCTTCCCTTTTGCCTTTATTTTAGCACGAACACTGCAAATTGTCGATAGGCTCATACTCTGCGTACTATTGGTATTTTTTTTTTTTACCTTGCGTATTATTAAAGAAACAAAAAGAGAGCACAAAAGGGACAAAGTCACTTATGATAGAAGGTGCAAGCGAATAGGAAAATGTTGAACACATTACAATTCCATCCGAAGAACGCAAGATAAAAATGTATCCTCTTGATTTCGAAGAGTTTGCATTGTTTCTGAGTGAAGAACTCCTGCTTGAATACATTTGCAAATGTTATCAAAACCGTGAGCCGTTGGAAAAGAGTATGCACAACAAAGCCATGCGGCTTTTTAAAGAATATATTCTTGTCGGCGGTATGCCGCAGGCAGTACTGGCGTACAAAAACGGTAGGCGTGATTTTGCGGCTGCCGATACGGAAAAATCTGTCGACTCACGAGAAAAAAATCGTGCTGAGCAGTATTGATACGAATCCAACCTTCGACAAATATGGTGAGCCCCTTTTCTGGCTTGATGATTCCATGCTTTGCAATCTTTGCTACAAATGCAATGACCCAAATGTCGGATTTGCGTTAAACAAGAACGAGTCTTCTGTCAAATGCTATCTTGGCGACACAGGCTTGCTTGTCAGCCTTGCATTTAATGAAAATGAGCCGGCCGAGAAATTCCAATTGAAGTAAAATCTTCAAAAAACTATTCCACCTCGTCATTGGATGTATTCCGTGATGTTTATCGTAATCGGATTAGCAGCTCCTACATTATACATCCAAAAAATCTGGCAGAGACGCCGGATGTAATAAAGATACCTCCGTATATGTTTTTTGCTGCATTTTAATTTCTTTACCGCCGAAACAGCTTCACGGCTGCCACGAGGGCTCCGTACAGAACGCCGCCGATGGCCCAGACAATCCAGCTGTACTGCGGGTGTCCGTTGCCGGATGGCCCGAATGTGTAGAACAGGAACACGGCTGTCACCGTGAGCCAGTAGATTACGGTCACATTGCCCATAACCTTGGATCTGCGCTTGTTTTCGCGGGTGAAATCGCCCTCTTCCAGCAGCTTCATCAGGGCTCCGTTGTAGGTTCCGCCGTAAACGAATGCAATGCAGCCGATGCCGGCCAGGAGCAGGATCAGACATACCGCAGCCGCATACATGGTGTCGCTGACATTCAGGCAGACACAGATGAAAAGCGGCACGACGGACAGGATGCAAAGCACCGTGCCGATGATATTCAGGCGCGTGTATTCATCTTTATACTCGGCAAGTCTGCTTCTCACCATGCCGGTAACGCCGTATGCCGTCTCGAAAGGCTCTTTTTCGAGAAATTCATATTCCTTGACTTTGGATGCGGTTGAAATGAAAATTGCAACGCCGATTGCAACCAGCACGAGAAGCACGCAGAGGCCTAGGCCCGCGGCGGCATTTTCGTCGAGCGCGAAGCCCGGTTTTTCTTTGTACCTAAAATATACCATTCTCTGGGGTTGCAATCAAGAAAGTCCGCTTGGAAATTTGTCAACCAATGGTTGCGGTACTGCATTTCAATGCATATTTTTATGTATAAAATTCTCTTTTATGCATACACGCTTCCTGTTGCGCACACTTTTTTCGTATTTTTATTAAAAAAATTTATATTTTTTCACAAAAACCTCTTGATTTTTGGAAAACATGGTACTATAATAAGTCCATGATTCAAATTTATATGCATTTAAGTTAATATTTATACATATATGAAGGAGGGACAAAATCATGTTAAACGAAAAGTTATTATCAGAAGATATTGCCGGTATCACTAAGAAGGCAAATGACTATAAAGCAATGGGTATTATCACTTCCAGAGACCTTGAACTCATCGTTGCAGGCCTTAACCTCATCAAGAAGGACTTTGAGGCGGGAGTTGATTTATCCGAGCCGGAAGACAAGAACATCCACATGCTCATCGATCGTGTCCTGAGCGAACGTATCGGTCAGTCGGCTCTGAAGCTGCACACTTGCATGGCATAATAAGTTCACCACCAACCACCATAGTTAAAGCCCCGTATCTTCATTGATGCGAGGCTTTTTTCATGGCAAATATAAATTCTGATGGCGCGCCGCTCGGATCGGGCTTTGGCTTGGGGCACCGGGACAGCCGGCATGTCGCGCGGCCGTGCGTCTGGTCTTGCTGGCATGGCTGGCGCAGCCTTGCATTTGGAAAAATTAGGCAATTCCCACCAAGTGCCAAAAAAAGACCCCCTTTTCGTGTATTTTTGCCGATTTTGCACCTTTTTGAGCCCGTTTCACGCCGGATTTATATCACGGTTTTGCGTTTTACAAAAATGTCATATTTTGGGGTGTTGAAATTTCAACGTTTTGGCGGTGTGACTTTTTGTTGTTTTTTTACATCGTCGTCTTTTTCTCTTCTGAAAGCCTCGGGATACACGAAACACCCCTCTATAGGGGCAATCTTCGTGTAAATGCTATTTTTCGCTCGGGAAGCTGCGTGCTACACAAACACTTTTTTCGATCGGGAAGCTGCGTGCTGCACAAACGCGGTTTCCACCCGGCAGCGGTGCGCCCGCCGTTATCAGAGGCCTGCGCGCGAAAAATTCAGCTTCTCGCCTGCGAAGTTGTCGATGCCGTAAAGCAGCAGCACGCTGTCGTAGTCCGCCGCCAGTTCTTCGATGTTTCCGCGGTAATAGCGGGTGTCCACCATCGTTATCTTGTCGTAGTCGTCCATGAGATAAGGCACAAACGAATTGGCAAAGGAATCCTTTATAATCAGGATTTTGTCCTTGACACCGCACCGGGTTTCCCGACAGGTTTCGATGTCCACCTTATCGTAGTTGCCGCCGAAGTAGACGGCGTATTTGTCTTTTTTCTCAAGATACTCCTTGAAGTACAGCGAGTCGTAGGACTTGCCGGTAAAAGTCACCCTGCACTCCCTGGCAAGTGCAGCCGCCGGTGTTTCCACCGTGTCGGGGCGCAGCGTATCGAGCAGCACCTTGGAATACAGCGTGCCGTAAAAGCTGTCCGAAAGCACGACGGGCTTTTCGTCTTCATAGGCCATGTCATAAGTCATGCCGTTTTCCGATGCGCCGGAAGCCTCGAGAAATCCTTTATAGCCGAGGAATGCACCGTAACCGGTCCAGTGGTGGTCCGTCCGGAAAAACACATCCCGCCCGCCTTCTGCGGCTTTACTCATTGTTTCGCGAAGGTCAATCAGGCTGTTTCCGAGAACCCTGCGTGCCTCTTCAAAGGCCTTGTCCTCATCGAACCGCATCGCATTATCCGGCAGAGCCTCCTGATAGACATACGCGGCAGTCGGCACGAGCATCGCCTTGAACTCTGTACCGTTTGCCTGGCAAGTCTCCTTCAGCTGCTGCGTCCGCGTGAGGTTTTTGGTATACCGCGCCTTGTCAAAATCCGTCTCGGTCACGCGCTTTACTACCCGGCCGCCGGTGCATAGGTACACGCCGTTGATGTCACTGACGCCCAGTCCCGCTTCGGTCATCGCCATGGTTTTGACCCACAGGTTCCGCCCGATAATCTGGTCGCTGAGGTATTTTTCGCTCTGCTCCTCAAAACGCCCGCTCAGCACATTCGCAGCCGTAAAGACCGGCCTCTTCTGCAGATAGCGGTTTTCGTTCTCCGAAAATCCGGTATCCGGCGTAAGCAGCGTCCCAACGCAGAGAAAAAGCAGAAAAACGACAGAGGAAAGTATGAGAATCAGGCTTCTTTTGTTTTTTTTCATCTCTCATCCCCCTAAAATCTGAAATATAGAAACGGATTGTATGATCCGCTCACCAAAAATGCAATCGAAAGTGCCAGAATACTGAGAAGCACGACGGTTTCGAGCACGCCGAGGATGACTTCTCCGTTCTTGACGCCCGAAAGAGTGCCTGCAATTCTTCCGCATACAAGTTTTACAAGCGGCGTTGAGCCGATGGTGCAGGCAATCAGCACCCAGATTCTGCTCCATGCGAGGTATTTGAAGTTCCCGTCGACAAAGTCGGCGCTCCCGCCGAACATCACCTGCATATATTCGCGCATCTGCCCAAAATCCGTGAGTGCGAAGATGACCCAGCCGAGCACGATCAGAATCAAGCTGTAAAGATGACCGACAGGTGCCGGGCATTTTTCGAGCCACTTAAGAATCCACAGTTTTTCGAGGATGAGAATCACCCCGAAGTACATGCCCCACGCCACGAAATTCCAGCTTGCACCGTGCCAGAGCCCGGTCAGTGCCCACACAACGGCGATGTTCAGAATCTGCCGCGGAAGGCCTTTGCGGTTTCCGCCGAGCGGAATGTACACGTATTCCTTAAACCACGAGCTGAGCGACATGTGCCAGCGTCTCCAAAATTCCGTGATGCTGCGCGAAATGTACGGATAGTTGAAGTTTTCGAGATAATCAAACCCGAAAATTTTGCCAAGGCCGATTGCCATGTCGGAATATCCCGAAAAGTCAAAATATATCTGGAAGGTAAAAGCCAGCGCGCCCAGCCATGCCGCAGCGGTGCTGATTTCCGAAACCGGCATGAAAGTGATTTCGTTCCAAATCACATATACCTGATTGGCAAGCAGTACCTTCTTGCCGAATCCGACGATGAACCGGCGCACGCCCTCCGCAATCTGATCGAGATTGGTCTTTCTGCCGACAAGCATCTCAGCGACATCCGAATAGCGCACAATCGGACCTGCGATAAGCTGCGGAAACAGCGTCACATAGGCCGCAAAAGCGATAAAATCACGCTGCGGCAGGACTTTCCCCCGGTAGACATCTATGATATAGGACATCGTCTGAAATGTGTAAAACGAAATTCCAATCGGCAGGGCAATGTTCAGAAGGCCAAGCCCTCCGCCGGAGACTGCGTTCACCGTCTCGATGACAAAATCCGTGTATTTGAAAAATCCGAGAATCGCAAGGTTTCCCGCGATGCACAGGATCAGAAGCGGCCTGGATTTTGCGACAATCCGCCCCATCACATAGTTGAAGAGGATGGAAAAAGCCATCACCGCGATATATTTCGGCTCGCCCCAGCCATAAAAAATCAAGCTGGCAATCAAAAGCCACAGGTTCCGCACCTTCAGAAATCTTTCCGGAATCAGAAAGTACAGAAGCAAGGTTATCGGCAAGAATGCCATAAAAAACACCGAACTGCTGAATACCATATATTATAAACTACTCCCTTTTCTATTGTGCGGCGCCGGCAATCATGCCATCGTTTGCGTCGGCAATTGCTTCGTCGAGGCGCGAAAGCACCTCAGGCGGAATCTCGCCGCCACCGTTTTCGTATCTTTCAATCGTATATTTATAGACGGTCTGCCCGTCGAGCGAATATGCATCCGCAAATCCTACCCATCCGTTGTCGATTGGGAACGAATTGCATATGTACTCCGCTATCTGACGCGTGAAACCGCTGTTATCCTTCAAGGTAAAGGTCAGCATGGTTTTGTCCCCGTTGATTGCTTGCTTGAGCTGTGCAGGAATTTCGTACATGTCATTAAGTGCCGCCGCGCTTGTAAGCATGTAGCAGTATTTCGTCCCGTTTGCGGCAGGAATTTCGTCGTGGTCCCACGGATAGGAGCCGTTATCCTTGACGCTGTCCGGCATGTTGAAGTAGTTATACCCCGGTTCGCCGCTTACTCCGCCGTCAAAGGTCACGTCTACATGATACCATTCTCCGTCGAGCTGCACCACATCCCAGGCGTGTTCGCCATTCTGCGTCGAATGAATAATTTTGCACGGAATATCGAGTGCGTCCATAAAAAGCTTAAACGTCGTGGCGTTGCCCACGCAGATTGCGTTGTGCGAGCGCAAAACTCCATAAGGCGTATGCGTTTCACTTCCCCCTGCAACAATCGGATTAAGGCTCTGATCGTTGTAAGACGTCCATTTGACCTGCCAGTCGTAGATTGCTTTTTCTTTTTCGTACGGGCTCATGTCATCCGTGATAAGCTTCTTGATGACCTCTGACATTTTGTCGTGCACGAAAAGGTCTTTTTCGTCCAGCCCCGAGGTGTCCCCGGTTTTGTACGCCTTGATTACCGCCGTGTCATCATAAATCTCATGTACCGTGGTTTCGGACTGCCCGAGCAGCTTGTTCATTTTGCTGATCATGCCGCTGTTCTGTGCAAAAACACCCAAAATCAAAAGGATTATGAGAAGCTGCACCGCGCGGTTGCCCTTGCCCTTTGCTTTCATTTTTATGTCTTTTTTTAAATCGCTGATATGTACCTTCGCCCGTCTTTTCCTCTCGGCAAGCGGAATTCTTTCGCCTCTGTCTACCATTTTTCTTCCCTCTTACTTCTATTAATATTTTATTGATTTCCTTCGCTTATGACTCTTCGAATTTCCGTCTCAATGCAGTCCGGGTCGTCCGCCGCAATCAGGCACACACAGTTTCCCTGCACGATAACCCTTGCATTATCAAGTTTATACACTTCTTCCGGTTTATATCCGCTGAACTTGCTCGTCCGTTCCGCAATTCTGTCTTGGAGCTTGCTCTGTGCGATGGAAACATCTTCGTTTTTCTTCATATGAAGCACCGAAACTTCATCGGCTGTGCCTCCTGCAGCCGTCTGAAGAATCGCTCCGTCGTCGACCATGTCATACTGCACGCCGTACAGATTGCTGAAGTTTTCGTCGTAGGCTTCCTCGCCGTAGCTGTACCACTCGTCAAAGCTTCCTTCCGGCGTAATGTCCTTGCATGCCTTGACGATGTCCACGCATTTCACGTTGTCATTGCTTCCGCCGCAGGCTGTAAAGACTGAAATTGTCAAAATAAGTGTCAAAAAAAATGCTGTTTTCTTTTTCAAATTGCTTCCCCCTTTTGCTTTTGCAGCGGTTGCTTCCGCTTTCACTGTTGTAATCTTTATTCTACCATATTTGACGCCAAAGTATAGCAAAAAGTTTCGCCGGGCATAAAAAACGACCCCTCGGACATGATGTCTGCGAGAAGCCGCCTTAAAAGTATGGTGCCCACTTCCGGAATCGAACCAGAGACACGGGGATTTTCAGTCCCCTGCTCTACCT
>FR882017.1:0-3259 GCA_000435615.1 Firmicutes bacterium CAG:238
CGACGAAGCTGACCGCACCGAGAATTCTGGTCATCTTCGTCTTGGCGGGTGTGGTCCTTCAGGCATTTAACCTGTATGAGCCCATCGTAGAACTCGCCGGAAACGGTGCAACGACACCGCTGCCGGGATTTGGATACAACCTTGCAAAGGGTGCGATGGAAGGCGCAAAGAACGGATTCCTGCCTGCGATAACAGGCCCGATAAAAGCAACCGCCGCAGGGGTGGCTGTGGCGATTACGTTCGGTTATATTGTTTCACTGATTTTTAATCCGAAGTCCCCGAAGAGGTAATACGAAAGGTTCCGAAAGGAGCCTTTTTCTTTATATAGTAAATCAAACGGATTAGCTTAAAAGCATTTACAAAGCAGCAAAAAAATGATAAACTTAAGGGATGAAAAAAATAGCAATTTATATTATGAGAATCGGTTTAAATTTCATATATGCGGTGCTGAAGCTTTTCCCGACGCAGAAGAACAAGGTGCTCTTTCTGAGCCGTCAGTCAAATACATTGACGCTTGACTTTAAAATGACGCAGGAAGAACTCAGGCGCGAGCGGCCGGACATCAAAATCGTTACGATCTGTCACAGGCTCGAAGGCGAGGGCAGTGGTGCCGCCGCATTCGCAAAGTCGACCCTGAAAAGCATGTATCATTTGGCGACTTCTTCGGTGTGCGTTCTTGATGCATACTGGCCTGCGGTTTCAATTCTTCACCACAAGAAAAGCCTTACGGTAATTCAAATGTGGCATGCGCTCGGCAAGATTAAGCAGTCCGGGTATCAGACGCTGGGCAAGGAATCGGGAAGAGGCGAGGAAATTGCACGCCTTATGAAGATGCATGAAGGCTACGATTATATCCTTGCGGGCGGAAGCGCGTGGAATCCTTTTTACTGCAAGTCGTTCAACACCACAGAGGACAAACTGGTGAACTGCGGACTGCCGAGAATCGATTATCTGCTTGAGACCGAAGAGCGAAACAGAAATGCCGTGATGGAAGCTTATCCGGAATTTAAGGACAAGAAGGTGGTGCTGTATGCTCCGACATTTCGGCGGAACATCGAGCTGCGCTGGCAGGGCCTTGCAAATATCGCAGGCAAAGACAGTGATTTCGTGCTTGTAATCAAAGGGCATCCGAATCAGCGCATCGAACTTGACGAGCTGCCGGATACGGAAGGCATATACACCTGTCCCGAGTTTTCGTCGGCGGAAGTGCTTGCGGCATGCGACTATCTGATTACAGATTATTCGGCAATTGCAATCGAAGGAGCGGTGCTCAGCAAACCGACTTACTATTTTGTTTACGACTACGAAGAATATCGCCGTAAGAACGGCATGAACATAGACCTTTTTGAGACGATGCCCGGATGCGTGTTCAGAGATGCAGACGAGCTTATCAAGAACCTCAGAGAGGGGAACTATAACAGGGAGGCATTGGAAAACTATAGGAAGCATTATCTTCCTGAGAATCCGGGAACTTCCACGAAACAGATATGCTCGCTTATTTTGAGCAATTTGGGATAGCACATTTTAGAAAATGAGGATATGTAATGGACTTTTTTAAATTCAGCAGATGGGCAATCAAGAAGATGAAGCTTGTTCTTCTGTATTTCAGGAGAATACTCTTTGCAAAGAATCACTTCAAGTGTCCGTTCTACAAGAAAATAAGAGCAAATCTTTCCGGAGGATTCCTGGCGGATCAGTGGATGCTGTATGATTTTGATCATAACGACAGACACGAATACCTCTCGGAATTCGACTGGTACCGCTCAAGATATATCAATGAGCCGTTTGACTTTGTGTGCAACAACAAGATTGCGTCGGCGGAGATTCTGAAACAGTATGTAAGAGTTCCGGAAAGCTATATGATTAAGAACAGAGGTTTTCTTTCGAGTTTTCAGAGCGTTGCCATGGAGTATGAGGATGCGCTGACTTTGCTCAAAGAAAAAGGCAGTTACTTCTTTAAACCTTACGGCAAAGGCAAGGGCACCGGCGTGGTGATTATGACATATGACTACGAAAAGGATACTCCTTGCATCGACTTGAAACCGATAACAAAAGAAGAATTCATAAATTATCTCAAGAAGCATGATGATTGGTTCCTCAGTGAGGCGATGAAACAGCATCATTTCCTGGATGAAATCTATGACAAAACGGTAAACACGATTCGTTTCATTACCCTCAAAGACCCGAAGACGCATCAGTTTAAAGTGTTCTTTGCGGTTCAGAGAATCGGAACGAAAGAGACCATTCCCGTGGACAACGGAAGCCGCGGCGGTCTTGTTGCCAACATCGACCTTGAAACGGGCGTGCTGAGCGAAGCAAGATGTCTGCATAACCGAAATGTTTACAAAGTGCATCCGGATTCGGGGGCACCGATTGAAGGCGTACAAGTTCCGGGATGGCAGAAGCTGAAGGAAGATATGCTTGTGCTTGCAGACAAGCTGCCTTACATGCATTTCATCGCATGGGACATTTTGATTACGGAAGAGGGACATTGCATTATTGAGGCAAATACTTCTTCGGGTGTCAATATCATCCAGCTTTGGGGTGGACAGCGTCACAAGGAACTTGGAGATTTTTACCGTTACCACGGAGTGATTAAATAAGGGAAAGATTATGAAATATATCATTATGGCAGACGGCAAGGGAACCAGATGGGGAAACTATCAGGATATCCCGAAACATCTGATTCAAATCGGCGGCGAGACGCTTCTTGGGCGGACCGTAAGGCTTTTGAACGAAAAAGACCCGGGGTGTGAGGTGGTGATTACCTCGCATGACGAGCGATACGAGTTCGAAGGGGCAAGACGCTATGAGCCGAAGAACAACCGGCTTGAGATTGACCGCTTTACAGAAGAACTTATCGCAGATAATATCTGTTTTCTCTATGGGGATACATATTATTCCGAGGAAGCAGTCGAGACGATTACAGCGGAGCTTGTGGATGACATCCTTTTCTTTGGAAACGCGCGGGCAATCGTTGCGGTTAAAGTTGCAGACGGCAAGCTGTTTAAGCATCATGTTGACAGAGTTAGGGCACTGTTTCTTGAAGGCAAGATCGAAAAATGCATCGGATGGCAGGTTTATCAGTCTTTTCTGAACCTCCCGTTCGGTGAGAAAAAGATAGATACCAAATTTATATTGCTAAAAGACGGCACAGAGGATTTCAACTCCCCTGAGGACTATAACAGGAGGAAAAGCAAATAATGGGTTTTAAAAAACTGGTAGTAAACGCATTGGCATTCCGCCCGGTTTCAAACGG
>FR882017.1:3287-19262 GCA_000435615.1 Firmicutes bacterium CAG:238
TACCGGCGGTGAAGCTCGGCGCTGGGTGCGCGAGGTGTATAGACACAAGACAAGAAATTACGGATTCACACATGGGCAGACAAATTGGGCAATCCGTCACGGATTCATGCCGGAACAGGTGGAGCGGCTCGGCATAACAAAAGAAAATGTAGGCGACTACATTTCGGCAAAAGACTATGCGTATCTCAGACCTCTCAACGGCACATACAGCAAATGGATCACGGACAAAGTAACGATTCACACGATTTTCAAACCGTTCAGGCAGTATATGCCGGAGATGTATTACCAAATCAGCAAGCGATACGATGAAACCGTGATTATTCCGCTTGCAAAGGACAAACTTGAGGCAAGCTTTGAAGAATTGTTTGATTTTATCAGAGAAAAAGGGGAGCTGACACTTGCGCAGGCAAACGGGATTTCAGCTTCAACACTTGCGTATAGAGACGGCAAGTTTTTCTTTGACGATAAGGCATATACCGAGGCGGAACTGAAAGAGAAACTTTCACAGTTCCAGGCAACCCTTGTGGTGAAAGAAAAAGTAAGAACCGGCGAAGAAGTTGACAACGGTGTTTTGAACCTTATTGTTTTCAACGAATTCGGGGACAATCCGATCATCGGCGATGCCTTTTTCGTGTTTGACGAATATGAAAGAAATTCGGTAAGAACGCTCGCGCAGAGAAAGGCGGACAGCCTTGAAGAAGAAGATATCCGTGAGGACAGATACCGTGCAATTAAAGCCGAACCCGCAGACGAAAAGAACGGAACATGGAGAGGAAAGCCAATTCCTCATTGGGACGAGATAAAGGATGTTATCTATCGTCTTTGTGTTTTCGTGCCTCAACTCGAATTTTTCGGTGCGGAAATTGTCATAAACAGTGACGGATTTAAGATTACAGCACTTTCAAATCAGCCGGATTATCCGACCTGCAAACCTTTCAGCAAAGAAACAAGTGCATACCTTTCAAGAAAGGTTGTCCAAAAGAAAGAAGCTTTCGCAAAGGGCGGAAGACGAATCAGCAGGGGCGCCAAGAAGGTTAAATTAAAGGTTAGATCCCGTTTTGCGAAAATGTTTTATCCGAAGGGACTGATTCCATACCTCAGCATCCGCTGGATAAGCGATGTGTGGAAGGACTTCACGACGAACAAGGATACAACATTCGGGCAGAAGATGTGGGCTTACAGACACGGGTTCCTTTCGTACAGACTTTTGCAGTACGGAATTACCAAGGAAAATCACGAAGAATTCATTTCCGACTTTGAATACAAATGGCTCAGACATATCAACCCGAAGTACAGAAAGTGGATGGAAGACAAGATTACGGTCAAGTATGTATGCTCGGACTATAATGAATGTTTCCCTGAATACTATTACCATATTATCTGCAAGAACGGAAATAATAAGGTTATTTCCATGATGGATCTTCCGGAAGGATATACAAACTCGTTTGAAGATATCTTCAAGCTTGTCGAGGAAAAGGGCGTGCTTGCTCTTAAGCCGGACGAAGGTTCTCACGGAGACGGCTTCTACAAATTTACTTGTGAAGACGGAAAATATCAGCTGAACTACAAGGACGTAACGAAGCAGCAGGTTCTTGACATACTCGAAGATATTGAAAACCAATATCTTGTGACGGAATACATCAATATGTGTGACGAGTTGAAAGCCGTTTACGACGGTGCAGTTAACACTGTAAGAATGATCGTCTTTAAGAAAGACGGGCGTGAGCCGCAGATCGGAAACGCTTACGTCCGCTTTGGCTCGAAAGCAACCGGAGCGGTTGACAATGTAGGTGCGGGCGGCATGACCGCAACCATTGATGTTGCTACGGGGCATTTCCATGATGCCAAAATCGTTCACAGCAATTCCATCGAGGACTGCCCGATTCATCCGGATACAGGTGTTCCGATCGACGGATATCTGCCGCACTGGGAAGAAGTTAAGAAACAGGTGCTTGATGTTACCCGCTCGATTAAACAGCTTGAATTTTTCGGCGTAGACCTTGCGGTTACGAACGAGGGAATCAAGTTCCCGGAAATCAATCGATTCCCGGATTATCCGGCAGTGGAAAAATACACGAAACCTACGAGAGAATATTTGCTCGGAAGACTTGCGGCAAAGAAGCGTCTCTTCGGATACGATAAGAAGAAAAACAAGACGCTTGTGCACCTTCCTGAGAGGAGATAATTTTGAGTACACTTAAAGAAATTTTACAAGATCATATCGGTTATCGCAGGCAGCTGACCAAACTTGCAAAGGCAGATCTTAAGAAAAACTACAGCGGTGCGGTTCTTGGATGGGCATGGGCGCTTATCAAACCGGCAATCCTGATATTCGTGTTTTGGTTTGCATTTACAATGGGTCTTCGAAAAGGCGGCGACGTAGACGGATATCCGTTTTTTCTGTGGCTGATAGCCGGCATGATACCTTGGTTTTACATGCGCGACATGATTACCGGGGGTGCAAATTCCATAAGGCGCTACAAGTATCTGGTAACGAAAATAAAGTTTCCGATTTCCACAATACCGACATTCATAAGCATGGCGAATTTGGTTGTGCATTTCGGATTGATGCTGGTTCTGCTTGGAATTTACATTGCATTCGGTTATATGCCGACGGTGTATTGGATGCAGCTTCCGCTCTACATGCTGCTGATGTTTTTGTTCTTCACGGTATGGGGGCTTTTTGCGGGGGTTCTTTCGTCGATAAGCAAGGACTTCCTGAATCTTGTCAAGTCGCTTGTGCAGGCACTTTTCTGGCTTTCGGGAATTCTCTACGACGCCAACTCCATAAATGTGGGATGGATTCGCAGCATTCTTCTGTTCAACCCGGTTACGCTTATCGTAAACGGCTACAGGAATTCGCTCATTAAGCAGGTGTGGTTCTTTGAGGATCTAACGGAGCTGAGAAACTTTGCAATTGTGTTTGTAATCATGCTCGTGCTTGCGTTATGGGCATACAAGAAATTAAAGAAGGACATCCCGGATGTTTTATAATTCTTAACGGAGACGGATTATGGCAAAAACAGTAATAGAGTTTAAAAATGTGACAAAGATTTATAAACTCTTTAAAAGTGACAGACAGCGGTTCAAGGCTGTTTTCAGCAAAAAAACAAAATATAAGAAGAAGATAGCGGTAAACGACCTGTCTTTTAAAATCGAAAAAGGCGAATCTGTCGCACTTTTCGGAAAGAACGGGGCCGGAAAATCAACCATTTTGAAAATGATTACAGGGGTGACCTATCCGACCACCGGCGAAATCACGGTTGACGGAAGAGTCGGAGCTCTGCTGGAACTTACGGCGGGATTTGACCCGGAGTTTACGGGGAGAGAAAATATTTTCTTTCGCGGACAACTTTTCGGATTGTCAAACGAGGAGATAAAAGAACTGGAGCCGGGAATTATCGACTTCGCGGACCTTGGGGACTACATCGACCAGCCGACCAGAACCTATTCCAGCGGCATGAAGGCGCGCCTGGGATTTGCAATAAACTCCAGCGTGCGTCCGGAGATATTGATTGTGGATGAGGCACTCAGCGTGGGTGACAGTGAATTCAAGCAGAAGTGTGTGGACCGAATCAACAAAATCGTGAATGAAGAGGATGTTACTTTTCTTTTCGTAACGCACTCGACGGGAGTTGCAAAACAATTCTGCAAACGCGGACTGGTGCTTAGGCAAGGGAAATTACTGTTTGACAGCAACATTGATGAGGCAATCGATTTTTATAAAGAAACATTGAAAGAAGATGAGAGCAAAAAAAAGAAAGGAAAAGGGATTTTTGAACAATGAGTATTAGAGAAAAAATCAAAGGGATGCAGACTTGGAAAAAGGTTACGATTCTTGTTGTCCTGGTGCTTGTTTTGGCGGCACTTATCGTTGGTATCGTTGTATACGGATATATGAACAGCCTTGTGAATCAGATGCACGAACCGACACCTGACGATTACGACTTATCTCTTGTGGATGTAGACGGGTATATCAACATACTGCTTTTGGGTGTTGACAGCAGAGACATGGACAACATCAAGGGAACCAGAAGCGACATGATAATGATCGCCAGCATCAATAAGGATACTTACGATGTGAAGCTTACATCGGTATACAGAGACACGTATCTCAAGCTTGGGGATACATCGACATATGACAAGATTACGCATGCCTGCGTTTACGGCGGACCGGAAATGACAATGAAGTCCTTGAACCAGGCAATGGACATCAATCTCAGCAACTATATCGTGGTAAATTTCAAGACCGTTGCCGACGTTGTCGATGCGGTAGGAGGAATCACGGTTGATGTACAGGATTACGAAATCTATCAACTCAACAAATACACGAAGCAGACCGCAAGAAATATCGGAAAGAAGAAATATAACCTTGTAAAATCAGCGGGAACGCAGACCTTGGAAGGCGTGCAGGCAGTTTCATACGGACGTATCCGTAAGGGAGTGGGCGATGACTTTAAGCGTACCGAAAGAATGCGTATTGTTGTGATGAAGGTCCTGGATAAGGTAAAAACCATGTCCTTCGGCGAGATAAAAAGCATCATCGATATGGCAGTTCCGCAGATTCAGACAAACCTTACGATGAACAACATTCTGGCGCTTGGAATCAGGCTTCCGAGCTATTCCATTTCATCCGGTGCAGGCTGGCCTTATCAGTGGACGACGGGAACGATCAACAAAGTTTCCTATGTTTTCCCGAACGGCATGGCAAACAATACGACACAGTTCCATCAGGATGTGTTCGGACAGGAAGACTATGCCCCGTCGGCTACCGTTACGGCGATTAGCAATGAGATTATCGCAAGAATCGCCAAGGCAAGAGAAAACAACGAGCTGAAAGGCGAAAAGAAGGGCGAAAGCAAGAAGGACGATACGCAGCCGACAACGCCGGAAGAGCCGGTTACACCGGAGAATCCGGACAACCCGGACAACCCAGACAATCCGGAGAACCCAGACAATCCGGAGAACCCGGGAATCATAGACGATCCGGATGATCCGAATTATAATCCGGGCGGACAAGATCCGACGCAGCCGACAGAGCCTGTCACACCGACAGAACCTGCGACACCGGCAATATCCGATGACGGAGGAAATGCCGCAGGAAATGTGCAGACCGGGCAACAAGGCACCTAAAACGGGGCCGGAACCGGCAGAACAATTCCGGACGAATTTCAGGGCGTGAATACGCTTCTATATAAATTTTGAAAATACGAGGTAAGAAAAATGGCGAAAGAAAAATTAAACTGGGAAGACGAACAGGTAAGACATACCTACAGACATACAGCATCACATATTATGGCACAGGCAATTCAGCACCTGTGGCCGGACACAAAGTTTGCAATCGGTCCGGCAATCGAAAACGGATTCTATTATGACATGGAATCCGAACACAAATTTGCCGAAGAAGATTTTCTGAAAATTCAGAAGGAAATGAAAAAAATCGTACAGCAGAATCTACCACTCGAAAGAACCGAGGTTTCCAGAGAAGAAGCACTCAAATTCTTCAAGGAAAGAAATCAGGACTACAAGGTTGAGCTGATTCAGGACCTTCCGGAAGACGCAGTAATCACAATGTACACGCAAGGTGATTTCACAGACCTTTGTGCGGGGCCGCACATGCAGTCAACCGGACAGATTAAAGCATTCAAGCTGATGAGTGTTGCGGGTGCTTACTGGAGAGGCGACTCCGACAGACCGATGCTGCAGAGAATTTATGCAACCGCTTTCCCATCGCAGGAAGAACTGGATGCATATATCAACATGATTGAAGAGGCAAAGAAGAGAGACCACCGTAAACTCGGCCGTGAACTCGGATTGTTTGCATTCCGTGATGAAGCGCCGGGGTTCCCTTTCTATCTGCCGAAGGGCATGATTCTCAGAAACGCTCTTATCGACTACTGGAGAGAGGTTCACAAAAAGTGGGATTATGTTGAAATCTCAACACCGCAGATTATGAAGAGAACCCTTTGGGAAACTTCCGGACACTGGGATCACTATAAAGAAAACATGTACACGACGGTTATCGACGGCGAAGACTTTGCAATTAAGCCGATGAACTGCCCGGGAAGCATTCTTGTTTATGATCTGGAACCACATTCCTATCGTGACCTGCCGCTCAGATTCGGCGAACTGGGTATCGTTCACCGTCACGAACTCTCCGGAGCACTGCACGGCATGTTCCGTGTAAGATGTTTCACACAGGACGACGCACATATTCTGCTTGCGAAGGATCAAATTCAGAGCGAAGTAACCCGTATCGCACAGCTTCTCGACGAAGTATATTCGGTATTTGGACTTTCTTACAAAATCGTACTCTCAACTATGCCGGAAGACCACATCGGAACGCGCGAAGATTGGGAAAAGGCAGAAAATGCGCTTGCGGATGCAATTACTTCCATCGGCAAGGAATATGAACTGAATCCGGGAGACGGCGCTTTCTATGGTCCGAAGCTTGACTTCCATGTTAAGGATTCCCTCGGCAGAACCTGGCAGTGCGGCACGATTCAGCTTGACTATCAGCTCCCTGGAAGATTCAACCTTGAATATACAGGTTCTGACGGACAGAAGCATACCCCGGTTATGATTCACCGCGTTGTATTCGGCTCTATCGAAAGATTCATCGGCGTAATCACAGAGCATTTTGCAGGAAAATTCCCTCTGTGGCTGGCTCCGGTACAGGTAAAACTTCTGACTGTAACGGAAAAATTCGTTCCGTATGCAAAGGAAGTTGCCGAAAGACTCGAAGCTTGCGGCATCAGAGTTGAACTCGATGACAGAAACGAAAAAATCGGTTACAAGCTCAGAGAAGCGAGAAACCAGAGAGTGAACTACATCTGTGTAATCGGTGAAAGAGAAGCCGAGGCAGGAACATTAACCGTTCGTTCCAGCAAGGTCGGCGAACTCGGCGAGATGTCCGCAGAAGAATTTACCGAAAAACTGCTTGAAGAAATCAAAACAAAGGCAATGTAAGAAAAGGAACGTTGTTGAATTGAAATGGAGAAGTGTCAACTTCTCCATTTTTGAAAGAAGAGGATAGACTGTGGATTTAGGTTTTTTTGCAATCAACCGTGAAAGGGAAGCGACGCTTCTGAACGAAGAGGTTCTCAAATATACGAGGAACGACACCCCAAAAGTCCGCTGGTACGGTAGGGGAAATGTAGAAAACGGGGACATGGTACTGTATTTCGGCAGAAATGCAGCGGAGTGTATCGGCGAAAACAAGCTCGAGCAGCGCCTGATGTGTGACGGTGCATGGAGCATTATACTTTTTCGATACGAGAATAAGGATTGTCTTCCGCTTGTAAAGCAATTTAAACTCTCCCAAAACGAGTGTAAGGCTGAAATGCTTGTGGATGTGGTATTTTCGGAAGAGCATGTATGTATTGAAATTACGGAGAGAGAAACGGTACGCATTTCGATTCACCGGCAGCACTACGAGCGAAAGCTTGATGAAATCGGAGGAGGTCTGCTTCTCTTAATTCGCAGGGGCAGCATCCGATTCTTCAGCAAGCCGCATAACACAAGTGCGGAGCTCAGAGAAATTCTTCAAGGAAAACCGTTTGCCGGATACATCGAGGGGGAAATGTCTGCAAAAGCGGATGTATTCTTTGCTGACGGCATTTTAAATGCGGCGGAGAAGCTTGCCGGCCCGGAAGATTCCGTTGCGTTCTGCAATGTCAACGGACGAGCAGCGGCGGTTTCAATGCTTTCCACCGATGCAGCGATGCTGGGCAGATATACTGCAATCTATGCAATCGGAGACGAAAAAGACTATCTCGATTTTATTCGAGAAAAAACACAGGTATATGATTATCTCTTCCACAATGATGAAATAAAAATCGGAAAGAACGAGTTGAGCTGTGAAGCAAGACTTCGCGGTGACGGTGAAAACATTGCGGAAATAAACCGAAATTTGGAAAAAGTCTGCCGCAAGAATGTAACGATTGTACTCACCGGCGAAAGCGGAACCGGAAAAACATTTCTGGCAAAAGAAATACATAAAAACAGTCGTAGGTCGGAAGGTCCGTTTATAAATGTTAACTGCGCCGCGATTGCATATAACCTTATTGAAAGCGAACTCTTCGGCTACGAGGACGGCGCATTTACGGGTGCAAAAAAAGGAGGAAAAGTCGGATATTTTGAGCTTGCAAAAGGCGGGACTCTTTTTCTTGATGAAATTTCAGAACTTCCTTTGCTGCTGCAGGGGAAGCTTTTGGAGGTCCTGCAGGAAGGCACATTTTATCGGGTAGGCGGTGTAAAAAAGATAGTAACCGATGTCAGACTGATTGTGGCCACAAACCGAAACCTTGAGCGCATGGTTAAGGAGGGTCAATTCAGGGAAGACCTTTACTACAGAATAAGCGTATTTCCCATAAAACTTCCGCCTCTCCGTGAAAGAATTGAGGACCTATACAGCATAATCGAAGATACGCTCCCGTCAATCTGTGAGCGGCTGGAAATTGAACCGCTGATGCTGACGGACGAAGCGCTTCAAAAGATGAAACAATACCAATGGCCCGGCAATATACGCGAGCTTGAAAATGTTTTGGAGAAAGCGGCGGTTATATCCGAGGGAAACTTTATTCGTGCAGAAGACGTTATTCTTGATAATAATGTGGCGGGAAATCAGATTTCAAAAAACTTGAAAGAGAAAATGAGAAGCTATGAGAAGGAACTGATCCAGGCGGCATTCGTGCAATTTGCCGGAAATCGAAAAGCGGTTGCGGAGCACCTCGGAATCAGCAAAACAAATTTGTTTGAAAAAGTACATCAATACGGAATAGATGAGAACCCGGAGGAGAAGAAAATATGAGATTACCGGACAAGATTCGCGAGCGAATCGGCGATTTGCAAGGGGAAATAGGAATATATTATTATGACTTCAACCGGGACACAAGTTTTTTTGTGGGGAATTGCGATGTTTTTCCTTCACTTGGGATTGCAAAGATTGTTCTGATGATTGAAGTCTTTCGTCAAGTTGAGGAAGGGCTTATTCACCTTGATGATACTTATGTTTTGGATAAGAAGCCGCCGTTTGCGATTCCCGAAAACGAATATGAGGCTACGGTGGGCGTGCTCGATTTCCTGCACAAAGGCATGGAGGTGACCATAAGCGATTTAGTGTATCTGATGATGATTATAAGCGACAACTCGGCTTTTAATATCTTGCTCTCAATCGTGGGCATGGACAATGTGAATGATACAATGAAGAAGCTCGGTCTTACGAAGACAAAGATAAGATGCATGTTGTTCGAATGGGATGATATCGATCCCCAAAAGGACAATTATCATTCAGTAAGAGAAATCGGAAGTCTCTTGCGCAGAATTTACAAGAAGCAATTGATTTCTACAGCGGCAAGCGAGCAAATGCTTAAAATTCTGTCATATCACCAGAGAAGGGACATTCTTTCTTCCTTTTCAGACAATGGAATATCCGTTGCGCAACAGACGGGATTTGACATTACATCCCTTCATGCAGCTGCGATTATAATGACGGATAATCCGTTTGTACTATGCATGAGTACAAACAAAATTTCCGCAAAACGCGCAGAAGGCATTATGAAAGACATTGCGTGCATGTGTGGAGAGGCAAGCCAAAATGCAGAATGATTCGTTCTGAAAAAAGAACGAAATTCTTAAAAAAGAACAAAGAAAGCGGGAGGAAACATAACTTCTGCTTTTTTTAACGCTTTTATGGCTGCTTTTTATCTTTTTTGTCATAAGAAAATGTGGCACGAAATTTGCGTTAAAATTTTGTGAAGAAATAAAAAAAGAAAGGAGGCAGCCGAATGCAGTTCATTGACATGCATTGTGATACACTGCTTGAATGTTATCTTCAAGATAAACCGCTGCGTGAAAACGATCTTCAAATTGATTTACAGAGAATTAAGAAAACCGGAGGCATGATGCAGTTCTTTGCGGCGTTCCTGATTTCAGGAGAGGCGGCTCGGGAGGAAAATGTCACACTGACACCTTACGAATTGTTTTTTAAGATAGAAGAACTCTACGAAAGGCAGCTTGCTCTGAATAAAGATATCGTTGCACCGGTAAGAAAATTCTCAGATATAGCGGAAAACGAGCGCGCAGGAAAAATATCATCACTGCTTACGATTGAAGATTCTGCACTTTTGGAAGGCAAAGCAGAAAGACTTCAACCGCTGTATGATAAGGGTGTCAGACTTATGACATTACTTTGGGATAATGAAAACTGCATCGGATTTCCTCGAAGCGATGACGAAACTAACCATCGCAAGGGGCTCAAGAAATTCGGCATTGAAGTTGTCGAGAGAATGAATGAACTTGGAATGGTAGTGGATGTTTCGCATATGTCCGAAGGCGGATTTTACGATGTTGCACGACACAGTAAAAAACCTTTTGTTGCTTCACATTCGTGTGCAAGGGCATTGTGTGATCACTCGAGGAACTTGACGGATGAACAGCTGAGATGTATTGCTGAGGCAGGGGGAGTTGTCGGAGTCAATTTTTATGCACCATTTTTGAAAAAGAATGCCGGTGTTTCCAAGAATGACGATATCATAGCACACATAAAACATATGGTCAACATCATGGGTGATGAATGTGTGGCGTTTGGATCCGATTTTGACGGGATTGACTGCAGCTTGGAGATGAGAGATTATGAAGGTTTTAAAGGACTAATCGCAAAACTTGAACAGGAATTTTCGTCGGAAACGATGGAGAAAATCTGTTACAGGAATGTTATTCGTGTCTTAAAAGAATGTATATAGGAACAGGAGGACAAAATGGATAAGAAGAATCACGAAGGCAGCTTTAAAAAAGCTATCGGTCCGTTCAGCGGCATAAGTATCGTTGCCGGCATGGTAATCGGATCTGGTGTTTATTACTTAGGCAGTTATGTATTGGAAAGAACCGGCATGAGCCTCGGATGGTCTTTGGTGGCTTGGATTGTCGGCGGACTTATTACAATTATTTCAGGTCTTTGCTTTGCCGAACTGGGTGCAAGCATGCCGGTGGCAGGCGGACAAACGATTTATCTGAGCAGAGCTTACAGCCCAATGTGGGGATTTTTGAACGGATTTTCATGCTTCCTGCTTGTTGGCTCAGGTGGTGTTGCGGCCCTTGCAATGGCGGCTGTAACTGCTTACAGAACAGTATTTGAAATCAGTGACGTTATGGTTAAAGTAATAGCAATATTAATCATACTGGTTTTGATGACTATAAACCTCTTGGGTGTAAAGGAAATGACGCTTTATCAAAACTTTTCCATGGTAATCCGTTTAGTTCCGATCATCCTGATTATCATCGTCGGTCTTGCAACCGGTGAACAAAATCCGGACCTTTCCCTTTCCTTGGTTGGAACAAGTGCAGAGGGCGGAAACGTAATCAGCGTAATTTCCATGATTGGATTTGCAACCTTTGCATCGTTGTGGGCATACGACGGATGGTATAACTTGAATACCGTAGCGGAAGAAATGCGCAACCCGAAGAAGGACCTTCCTTTTGCGATTATCGTTTCCCTTGTGGGCGTAACGCTCATCTACACTTTATTCTACCTTGCCGTATATAAAGTGCTTCCTATGCAGGATATCGTAAACATGATCAGCGATGGAAATCTGTATCTCGGAAATGAAGTTGTTGCAAGAACACTCGGAGGAACGGGAACTTGGCTCGTTTTGATTTGTATGACAATCGGTATTGTAGGCTCCGCGAATGTAAACACCCTTTGCGACCCTCGTACCTATTATGCAATGGCTCACGAAGGTTACTTCCCTAAGATTTTCGGACACTTAGACGAAAAACACGGCGTACCTAGCTATGGCATCATGATTTCTTCCGGAATGGCAATCCTTCTTGTTATCTTTAACAGCCTTCAGGACTTAACAGACATGTTGATCTTTGCAACATCGATTCTGAATGCGATGACCGTATATGCGGTTTTGATTATGAGAAAGAAATATCCGGATTTAGAAAGACCGTATAAGGTATGGGGCGGAAAGGTTACCATCGTTATCACATGCATCGCTTATTTGATTCTGATGGTTAACGAACTCCTTGATGCACCGAAGTCCGGTCTCATCGGCATCGGCGTTATGGTAGTCAGCGCATGCGTATACTTCTATTTCAAGAAGAAAAACGGCGGAAAAGAATATCAGGGCGAAGGTATTGAATAAGGAAACGGAAAGACAATGAGATATGAGGATTTGAAATATCTGGCAGTTCCACTGCCCGAAGCGATTGAAAAAGAAAAGTGGGGCGGCTGCTTTGAAAATGCAAGAAAACGAATCAACGAATATTTGCAGGATGAAAAAACAGACTATGCACTGCGCTGCCGTCTCGAACTGGAACTAGGAAATCTGCGAAATCTCGAATCGCGTTATGTCATAACTCCGGAAGAGGCTTTGCAGATTATGAATGAGCGAATCCCGGATATGACGAGCGACGAACTTGAAAAGCTTAGGATGGAAGATAAGGCGGATTGGATTTATGTAAACGGTGAAGTGAGATATATCGACTGCTTTGACGCAACGCTGTATAAGGTTTATCCTGAAGTATGGAACAGGACAAAAGAAGGGGACACGAGCAATTATGATCTGATTGAAGATTATATTCACAGCAGAACCGACGGAGAAAGCAGCACGGCTCATATCCATATCAGGCATGAGCTGGAAATTGCATCAAAGGCACTGAGAGAAGGAAAAGCCGTCCGCGTGCATATGCCGATTCCAAGAGAACGGAGCGGAATCACAAACTTCAGATTGATAAAATGCTCACACCAACCCGTAGCCGTTTCGGGAGAAAGCGATGCACAGCCAACCGTTTATTTTGAAGAAACCGCTAAGGCAGGAGAAGTGTTTGCACTGGAATATGAGTTTGACTATACGGTAACTTACCGCAATCTTAATCTGCTGCTCGATACGCCGGCATATTGCACAGACGCAGACTTGTCTGCAGAGGAAGAGCGTGCATTTGCGCCGGAGAACATGCAAGAAGAGGTACCACACATGATGTTCACGGAGCAGCTTAAGACCTTGTGCAAGGAAATTGTAGGAGCGGAGACCGACGATTTGCGCAAGGCAAGAAAGATATACGATTATGTTACGACGGAGACGGACTATCGTTTTGTTCGTGACTACGCAAGCATCGACAACCTTTCGGAATACTGTGCGCTGAACCGCAGAGGAGATTGCGGAGTTCAATCCTTGTTGTTCATTACACTGTGCCGCATCACAGGGATTCCCGCACAATGGGAATCGGGATTGGAGGCTGCTCCTGACTACGTAGGCGAACATGATTGGGCAAAGTTTTTTATACGCGGAATCGGCTGGCTTTATGCGGATTTGGCATGTGGTGCACTGGCGTATGTGCGCAAATCGTTTGACCGGTGGAACTTTTTCTTCGGAAATGTGGATCCTTACCGAATTCCGATTAATGATCGTTTTCAGTGTGACTTCGCAGTGAAGAAACAGCATTGGAGATTGGATCCGTATGATAATCAGTGCGGTGAGATTGAATATGACGATTGCGGAGTTTACGGAGATGACTTGGTGTATCGCTATATACCGATAGATATTCATATTAAATGTACCTAAAAAAAGGCGAATTTTAGCGAAAAATGTCGAAACATTTTTCGCTATTTTTCTTGCTTTTATGACATAATTAGGTAAGAAATGGAACGCGCCGGAAAGAGAAAGAATGGGGTGCCGTATGGAGAAATTTATACCTATTGTGAATCGCAAAGAGTGCTGCAAAGTTTGGCTGGATGATGTCGTTTACATTGAAAATGAAGGCAGACGCGTGAAAATTGTTACGGATGAAAAAGAGTTTTATCTTTACGCGAAAGTTTCGGATCTCAGTCCTTATTTTGACAGTGATGAGCGTTTTTACCCGTGTATGAAAGGAATGGTTGTGAATTTCGATCGGGTAAGTTCCATGAAAGATCAGATTATATACTTCAGAAACGGCATGCAGTACATGCTCGGCCGCACGAATTATCTCAAGACCAAGCAGACATTTGTAAATTATATGATAGCTAAGAAATTTGATTGAAACGGCGACCGAAATATAGCACAAAACCCTTGCAATTGCGAGGGCTTTATTGTATAATGCAATGTGGTATGTCGATTCGACATGCCGCGATAATAATTTAGCACACCGCTCCTTTGAGATGGTTGCCGCGACTTCCTGAAATAAGGATGCATATCGGCTTTTAACGGCAGGCAGAGCCTTGCACAGGTGAAGGCCGGCAGGCGGTATTTTACTCGCAGGCGGTGGAAGAAGAAACCAGGAGGAAATAAAAATGGCAGTAATTTCAATGAAACAATTACTCGAAGCAGGTGTACACTTCGGACACCAGACAAGAAGATGGAACCCTAAGATGGCTCCGTACATCTTTACAGAAAGAAACGGAATCTATATCATCGACTTACAGAAAACTGTAAAGAAGATCGAGGAAGCATATGATTTCATGAGACAGGTTGGAGAATCCGGCAAACCGGTACTTTTCGTAGGTACGAAGAAACAGGCTCAGCAGGCTGTCACCGATGAAGCAAACAGATGCGGACAGTACTATGTAAGCGAAAGATGGCTCGGCGGGATGCTCACAAACCACAAGACAATCGCTAAGAGAATCCAGAGATTAAACGACATTCGCAGAATGGAAGAAGACGGAACTTTCGAAAAATTAGCAAAGAAGGAAGTCATCAAACTCAGAGCAGAAGCTGACAAGTTAGAAAAGTTCTTAGGCGGAATCAAGGATATGAAGGGAATGCCGGGAGCATTGTTCATCGTTGATCCTAAGAAGGAAAGAATCGCAGTTAAGGAAGCAAGAATCCTTGGTATTCCTATCGTTGGTATCGTTGATACAAACTGTGACCCCGACGATGTTGACTATGTAATTCCTGCAAACGACGACGCAATCAGAGCCGTTAAATTAATCGCAGGCAGAATGGCAGACGCTATCATCGAAGCAAATCAGGGCGAAAGCTTTGACGAAGGAACTCCGGAAGAAGCAGCAGAAGCTGCAGAAGAAACTGCTGAAGAAGCAGAAGAAACAGTTGAAGAATAATTTACGTGTTTTAACGAGGAGGAAAAAAGAATGGCTGTAACTGCTCAGATGGTTAAAGAATTAAGAGAAATGACCGGTGCCGGCATGATGGACTGCAAGAAGGCATTGGTTGAGGTTGACGGCAACATCGAAGCTGCTGTTGACTATTTAAAGGAAAAAGGACTTGCTAAGGCTGCTAAGAAAGCCGGAAGAGTCGCTGCAGAAGGTCTGGTAAAGATTGCTTTCACTGACGATCACAAGACTGCTGCTATCGTTGAAGTTAACTCCGAAACAGACTTCGTTTCCAAGAACGAAGAATTCGTAAACTTCGTAGATGACCTTGCAAAACTTGCATTAACAGCAGAAACCAACGATATCGAAGCATTCAAAGCTATGGCTTACGAAGGCTCCACTGTTGCAGATGTTTTAACTGCTAAGATTGCTAAGATCGGCGAAAACATGTCAATCAGACGAATCGAAAAAGTATCCGGAGACGTTGTTGCTTCCTACATCCACGGCGGCGGCAGAATCGGCGTTATCGTTGTAGGTAAAGGTGAAGCTACAGACGCTGTTAAGGAAGCTTTAACAAATATCGCAATGCAGGTTGCTGCAATGAATCCGCAGTATGTAAGCAGAAACGACATTTCTGCAGACGAACTTGCTAAGATTAAGGAAATTACGCTTGAAAGCGCATTAAACGATCCGTTCACACTTCCGAAGCCAATCCTAAACGAATTGCTTGACAAGGCTGTTAACGGTGTCTGGGGAGCTGAAGATGTTGCAATCTTAGAAGAAAAGAGAAACGACAAGAGCTTCAATTTCAACTATTTACCGAACTTCCTTTCCCAGGAAGCTAAGGCTCAGCTTGCTGAACTTGCAGTTGCTGACAAAGCAGCAATTACTGCAAACAAGATCTTCCTTGGACTTGTTGAAGGTCGTGTTTCCAAGCAGTT
>FR882017.1:19339-26450 GCA_000435615.1 Firmicutes bacterium CAG:238
TAAGCAGACAGTTGCGAAGTACCTTGAATCCGTAAGCAAGGACCTTTCCCTTGCTAAGGTAGTACGTTTCGAAGTAGGCGAAGGCATCGAAAAGAAAGAAGAAAACTTTGCTGAAGAAGTAGCTGCTCAGCTCAAATAATTCGCAAAACAGCTCAAATAAAAAACAAAACCGCTCGAACGTAAGAGCAAAAAACCAAAAAATCGTCAACAACACAAAACCCTGCAAGGTATTTCGCTTTGCGGGGTTTTTCACATTAAAAAATTTTGGCTTATATGAATTATTAATGAACCCTACCGCGTTTTTACTTCTCTCAAATATCTGTAAATCGTTGGCTCGGATGTACAAAGCTGTTTTGCTATATATGGAATCATGCCGCGAACAGCGAACACGCCATAGTCGTTGAGCTTACTGATAATAGCCTTTTTCTCAGAAGTCGTCATCCTGTCCGGAGCAACGCTTGAGCCGTTAATTTCTTTGTCGACAATTTCAAACATATGGTCATTGATGTTGTTGTCAAAGTTTTCTTGGTATTTTGCTTTATCCGGCTTTGGATACAAAGCGTGGTTCTCAATAAAAATCTCCAAGTCATCAAAGATGTCCTGAATTGCGTGTGTATCATGGTTTACACACAACAGACCAATTAACTCACCGTTTTCTTTTATAAAGAAGGTTGAAGCAACAAGATGCCTGCCTTCTTTCGTTTTTCCAAGATAATTGGCGACATGGCTTTTCGTCTTATACTCCTGTGTTTCAATGAGATTCATCGCCAAATCTGTAAGTGGGCTGCCGACTTCCCTCTGACTGATATGATTATTAACGATTTTTACGATTGAATGATTCGGCTCTGATACATCATGTATCAAAATTTCATATGAAGGTCCACACACCTCTCCCCAAAAATCAACGAGGGGAAAATACTTTTCAAGTTTCTTAAGATTACTCATATTTCCTTTGGAAATAAATTCTCACCTTTCATCAAAATTGTATTAATACTATCTAATTGTAATGTCTAATGCAAAAAATGTCAATAAATTATTTGCGCAATAATAAATTTTAATTGGTATGATAAAATATTATTGACATTGTGATAAAAAAGTATTATTCTAAAGAAAAGATACAAAAAGCAGAAAGGAGAAGAAAATGAAAAGAATTATTGTATCTCAGAACGCACCGGATGCCATCGGACCGTATTCACAGGCTGTAGAAGCAGGCGGAACCTTATATGTGTCGGGACAACTTCCGATTAATCCACAGACAGGAGCGATGCCGAGATCAGCTGAGGAACAGGCGGAACAGTCTTTAAAAAATGTGCAGGCAATTATTGAAGCGGCTGGATTTTCGCTTAAGGATGTTGTCAAAACAACAGTTCTGCTTCAGAACATCTCTGATTTTGATGCGGTAAATTCCGTTTACGATAGGTTTTTCAGTGAGGAATATCCGGCAAGAGCCTGCTATCAGGTTGCTGCATTGCCGAAGGGCGCAAGTGTGGAAATTGAAGCAATCGCAGCAAAATAAGTATTTCATTTAAGGAGCGTGACAAATGAAGAAACATATGAAACCATACTTTCAGACGCTCAAAGGAGGATTGTTTGAAACTGTGAACAAAGCCGATGTCGGCGATAATTCAGAGAAGATGAAGGAAAACGGTGTAGCAATGCTCAGCTGGGCCGATCCGTTTTTTCCAGATGATAAACTTGATAAAGATGTCAAGGCGGCTTTGGAAGAATCTCTCTTAAACGGTTCAGCGCAGCATTATACGGCACCAATCGGCAACAGTGAACTCAAATCGGTAATTGCAGAGAAACTGTGGGAAGATAACAAGCTGCGAGTGGATTCGAAACGAAATATCATTATTACGCCGGGATCGGATGCGGCATTATTCTATTCTCTTGTGCCTTTTGTGGAACCGGGAGATGAAGTGATGATTGTAGACCCAAGCTACCCTAATAATTTTCAGGCAGTGGAAATTCTCGGAGGCATTCCTGTTTCTGTTCCTGTCCGGGCGGAAAACGGTTTTGAACTTGAAATGGGCGAGTTTGAAAAACGGCTTACGAGCAAAACCAAAATGATTATTCTGACAAATCCAAATAATCCGACCACGGTTGTATATTCGCGTGAGTCGTTGGAAGCACTTGCGGAATTTATTCAAAAAAAAGATTTGATTATTGTTGTGGATCAGGCCTTTGAAGACATTGTTTTCGATGAAAAGGAAATGGTGACAATGGCGGCACTCGACGGAATGTTTGAAAGGACAATTACTGTTTTTTCTATATCAAAAGGTTTTGGTTTAAGCGGCTTGAGAGTAGGATATATCGCAGCACCTGACACTCTGATTGATGCGATGTTTGCCTCGGCGGTAAGTGTAATCGGTGCGACGAACACCGCGGCGCAGCTGGCGGCGATAACAGCTTTGAAAAAAAGAAAGGTATTGTTAAAGGAGTATACGGAGATTTTTGAACGCAGAAGAAGAATGGTTTATGATGCGCTCTATGATATTCCGGGAGTTGAAATACAAATGCCGCAAAGTGCGTTTTTATCATGGATTGACACATCGGCATTGGGCAACTCTGACGAAATTGTAAATTACCTTGTGGATGAGGCAAAAGTATTTGTAAACGCAGGAAATTGTTACGGAACCCGGGGAGAGGGTTATATCCGCATGGTTCAAGGGTGTTATAAAGATGATGCCAAAATTGAAGAGGCAATTATGCGTATTCGAGAGGCTTTGCTGAAAAAAACCATGAAAAAAGACTCAGATAGGAGGGCGAACGATGGAAAAAAGTAAAGAAAGATATGTTGCAGAAGCAATGATTAATGAGTATCTGAAAATGAAAAAAGGAGAATGTTTGGCAATCACAGCAGATCAGGATTCTAACTTTCCGCAGCTTGAGGCATACCTTGATGTATGTCACGAAAATGAGATTGCGTGTACGATATTAAAGACTGCGACACCGCCGGGTCAAAGTAAAGCTGCAGAAGTAACAGTACCTGCAGATGCGACTCGCGAATTTCTTATGAATGTGGACTGTTGGATTGACGCAGGCTCAATGGGCCTTCTTTATGGAGACATTTATGAGTATGTCATGGAAAACAACAAGAAGATGCGTTATATGCTGACTATAAATCTTCCGACAGACATGTTATACGAAATGTATTGCAGCTTCCATGTTGACAAAATGGTCGAACTTACGAATCTTATGAAAAAAACCTACAATAGTTCAAAGACAATGACTGTACGCAGCAGTGACGGTATGGATATTACCTTTGAGGTGGACGCGGCAAACTTCGTTTCCATGGATAACGGAGATGCAAGCGTGCCGGGAATGTATACTCCTCCTGCGGATATTAATTTTATCCCAAAACAGGAAACCGCTAATGGAGTAATTGCCTGCAGAGCTGTCTATGCAGCAGCGCAGGAACCTGACACACTTTCGGAAAAACCAGCATTTCTTCATGTTAAAGACGGCAAGGTAACGCTGATTGACGGAGATAAAACCACTGCTGATTTCCTGAACAAGTGGTATGAAAAGTTCGAGTATGACAAGAATGCAAAGATGATTGCACATGTTCTTGTGGGACTGCTGCCGGAATCCAATGAGATTAAGGCTTACTGCGTAATAGACGAACGCATTTACGGAGCGGCATGCTGGGGAATCGGACATGTAAGTTCATTGGATATGCCGCCGGAAGGACAGCCGTCGGATACACATGTCGATGTTATATGTCCGAAAATCACTATTTTATTTGATGACAAGCTTATTATGGAAAACGGGGAATTTGTTCACCCTGAATTTAAGGCAATTGCCGACGCGATGACGAAATAGGTTAAAGCTTTGCAGCTTGTGATTTACAAAGGAGAAAGAAAATGAAAGAGAATAAAGGAACAATGGAGAGCGTAACTCTAGGTCGTGTGCCGGACAGCGAAAGAAAAAATTGGTGGACAGTTGCTCTTATCCAGGCAGGTATTATGATTAGTATTCCTTGTATAATGGTCGGTTCGACGCTGGCATCCGGGATGGGGCTTGGAGATGCGACCATTGCTATTGTAGTTGGATATGCGATTGCTGTATTCTTTATGACGTTAATTGGAATGCAAAGCAGTGATTTGGGAAGACCGATGTGCGTAGTTGCTTCCTCTGCATTTGGGAAGACAGGTGTAAGAATCTTTATGATGACGCTTTTTTCTGCAGCACTGATTTGCTGGTTCGGTTACCAGTCGGTTGTCTGCGGCGAAGCTTTTTCCAACCTTCTTAAAGAATTCTTCGGAATTAACTTCAGCGTAACAGCTTCCATAATTCTTTGGGGTGTAATTATGCTGGTTACTGCAGTATGGGGCATCAACGCTCTCGGATGGCTGAACAATATTGCAATTCCTGCATTGGTTATCGTTATCGGAATTGCTGCGGTAATTGCATTTAACACATATGGCACAGAGGCACTTGTGACGTACCAGCCGCAAGCAGATACACAAATTTCAATTCTTGCAGGCATTGCAATGGCGTTCGGTGGTCAATCCTGCGGAATGGTTGTAACAGGAGACATCACGAGATTCCAAAAAAGCAGGAAAGATACAGTGCTTGCAACTGTTTTGGGTGTGTTCCCGGTAAGTATTATAATGATTATTCTGGGGTATGTGCTCTCTGTTATGACGGGAGATGCTGATATCAGTAATATTCTTTGCATACTGGGACTTCCGGTTCTTGGAATGCTGGTACTCATAGCGGCTACCTGGACGACCAATACAACAAATTCGTACAGCGCAGGAATCGATATGGTTATGCTTTTTAATACGAAGGAATCGAGCAGAGTGCTTATGACGATTATTGCGGGCATTCTTGGAACCGTTTTGGCTCTGACCGGCATCATGTATTACTTCGGAACCTTTTTAACTCTGTGCGGATATGCATTCGGACCTGTTGCGGGCGTTATGGTTGCAGATTATTGGATTATAAGAAAAGGAAATCCGGAAAAGTGGTTCTACAAGGACGGGTTTGACTGGGTTGGCATTATTTCCTGGGCAGCAGGTGTGATATTTACTTTTATTTTCGGAAACGACTATGCGGTATTTATCGGTATCGTGCTTTCGTTCGTGCTTTATCTGATTCTTAGAAAAATAATTCAGGAAAAACAGAATATTGTTGATGAAGTGGAGATGAAATAATGATAAAATACAATTATGATACTTATCAAGAGGAGATAATCCGCGATCTTTGCGAACTGATTGCCATTCCAAGCGTAAACAATGATAATCCGAAACCGGACATGCCTTTCGGAGAGGATGTTGAGCGGGGATTTCAGTGGGTGAAAGAAAAAGCCTTAGAAATGGGATTTGAAGTTACGGAGTTTGACGGATATGCACTCCAAATTGATATTGGCTCAGGACAGCATGTAATCGGCATGCTCTGCCATGTGGATGTAGTACCGGGAGGGGATGGATGGGAAACCGATCCTTTCAAAGCGGAGATAAAGGATAATTTAGTCTACGGCAGAGGAACCGTGGATGACAAGGGACCTTTGGTTTGCTGCCTGTATGCGGCTAAATTCATGCGTGACAATAAGCTGATTCCTGATGATACACGTCTGAGAATCGTTGTCGGAGGCGATGAAGAAAGAGAGTGGAAGGATATTGCTTATTATTGCAAACATGCAGAAGCACCGGAGATTTCTTTCGCAGCCGATGGTAAATTTCCATTGGTGTTCGGGGAAAAGGGACTGATTGATTTCGATTATCTCTGGCATTTAACGAGAGATACAGATGCACCGATTCAGCTTGAAAAACTCAGCGGAGGCATGGCAAGAAACAGTGTCCCTGCAAGTGCTGATTTTGTTTTGAGAACAGAAAATGCCGAAGCTGTGGCAAACGAAATAAAAGCGGAAGCAGAGAAGATGGGATATGATGCGGAAGTGAATACGGATAATTGCTTTGTGAATGTACACGTCAAAGGAATCGGCTGCCATGCGATGGTGCCGGAACGCGGAATCAATGCAGTATCGAGAGCAATGCATCTGCTGTCTGCATTAGGTGAAAAATTAGATTGCCATTCATTTGCTGCATCGTACGAAAAGTATATTGCTGATGACTATACAGGAGGACTTCTGGGCTGTGCATGCAGCGACAAAGAATCAGGTGCATTGACCTTTAATCCGGGGAAGATCACATTGGAGAATAATGATGTTAAGATTCTCGCCGGCATTCGCTATCCGGTCAGCAAAAAGTATGAAACCTTTGCGACATGCATCAAAGCTGTCGCAGAAAAAATGCACTGCGAGTGCAAAATTATAGACCATATGAGCCCGATTTATTTTAAGCGTGATGACGAAGTCGTAGTGCTCCTGGAGAAGGCTTACCGCGACGTGACCGGCGACGATGTCAATCAGCCGTTTACAGTCGGAGCGGCAACATTTGCGCGTACGATGCCAAATACCGTTGCTTTTGGTCCGATTTTCCCGGAGCAGGAGGAAATGTCTCACTTGCCGAATGAATTTATTTCAATTGAGGACCTAAATAAAACAACGGAGATTTATATAAACGCATTACATAATCTTATCACAAGGTAATTGAAAGGAGAAAAACGATGGTAAAAACAGAAATTTTAAACATAAACGGAAATGAAGTTCAGAGCGTACTCATTCATTCACCGGGTGGAGAAGGACATCCGAATATGATTGTTCTTGTGTGCAAACACGGTTACATTATGTGCGGATATTTGAATCAGGAGGCAGCTGCAAACTTCGGAGACACAGCATGTGTAATCGGCGGAAGCTCTTTTGAGGATATTCTTGCAAATCCGGTTAAAGCGGTATTACCTGAGGCAGAGAAGCTCGGTATTAAAATTGGAATGACCGGAGCAGAAGTCTGCGATATTCTCAATAAATAACAATTTAACTAAGGTATCACACAAAAACTCCCTGCAGGGCATCTTGCTTTGTGGGGAGTAAAAATATAGAGACGGGGGTGCGGACGTTTTCTTGGATAGTCTAGGTAACCAATCCAAGAGATTGCCTGTACTCCACAGGGCTCAAATACCCTAACGATTTCTTGATTCTTTTTTCATTGTACCAATGAAGATACAGATCTAACTCGAGACTGTGAAAGTTTTTCTGTAAATT
>FR882018.1:0-1359 GCA_000435615.1 Firmicutes bacterium CAG:238
AGGAATGAGTTGATGGAGTAGGAAGTATGGGTATGAATACTATTTTGATTTTGATGACTATTTTGATTTTGATGATGTAGAAGAGGAGGACGAGGAATGACATATGAGGAAGCAATGGATAGGTGCTCCATCATCCGGGACACGCTGACATCCGGGCATTCGATAAGGATTGAGCCTACATTGGAAAACATCGAATGGGCGACAATGTGTGCCGAGGCAGCAGAAAAGTTGATATTGAAGAAGAAGAAATTCGTCGAAAGAGCGAAGGAGTAGAGCGGGGAAGAATGACAAGGACTGTGGCTCTAAACAAAATCTATAATCAAGACTGCATGGACGGGATGAAAGGAATCCCGGACAAATTTTTCAATCTGGCGATTGTAGATCCGCCATACTTCTCCGGCCCGGAGCGGAGAGGTTTTTATGGACGGCGAGTCAGCCCGATAGGTGTGCAGCGGCATTATGAAAAATCCGAAAACTGGGATGTTCCGACTGCGGAATATTTTGACGAACTAATCCGGGTATCGAAAGAGCAGATCGTATGGGGCCGCAACTATTTTGATTATCCTTTTGGGCCTGGGTGCATTGTCTGGGATAAGGTCAATGGTAATAGCAGTTTTTCAGATTGTGAAATTGCCTATTGCAGCATGCATGACAGCGTGCGCTTATTCCGCTATATGTGGAATGGGATGATGCAGGGCGCATCCATGCTAAACGGTGCCGTTCAGCGTGGCGACAAGCGGCTGAATGAAAAGCGGATACACCCAACACAGAAACCGATAGAGCTATACAAATGGATTCTATACACCTATGCAAAGCCCGGATTCAAGATACTGGACACACACGTTGGCTCCGGGAGTAGCATCATCGCATGCATTGACATGGGCTTTGAATATCTTGGATTTGAAATCGCCCCACACTATCACAGCTTAGCAGAGGAGCGAATCAAGGAATTTCAGGCACAGATTAGAATGAACATTTAAAAGGAGAATGAAATGAGCGAAAGACTGACCATGTTCACGCCTTGCGGCTATGTAGAATGTGACCCTATAGACGTATACCAAAACGAATATTCGCCGGAAAACTTCGAGAAAATACTCACAAAGCTCGGGTGCCACGAGGATTTAGAGGAAGAAGGAAGGTTAATTAAGCTACCTTGCGCGATAGGAGATAAGCTGTTTTTTATCAAAGAAATAGGAAAGGAAGCAAAAATCATCGTCGAGCGAAAAGTCACAGGGTTTTCGATTGAGAAAACTGGCATGTGGATAACTTACGGAGACCGAAGGGTTAACGGAGAAGTATACAGGTCCAATATCAATGCCCAAGATATCGGCAATACGGTATTTTTGGATAAAGAAACCG
>FR882018.1:1406-2650 GCA_000435615.1 Firmicutes bacterium CAG:238
CGTGAGCAGGAATGAGTAATAAAATGCGAAAGATGATAAAAAGAGCAAACGAATGGCATCGAAAACATGACAATATGCCGAAAACTAAACATGCAATGACATACCAATGCCGAAAGTGCGGAAAGTCGTGGAGAATGTGGTTACAAACAGGACTTGAAGAACATGGGGAAAATCATAAACCTGTTCCGTTTGCAATAATGTGCAAGTGTGGTGGAATTGCAGAACATGTGCGATGGAGCGAAGATATTCGCTTGACAGAGCCAGCACCAATTACAGATGCCATGAACTATTTTGCAAATGTTCCAGAGATGGATTGTGGAAAACCAATTTTGAGATAGGCAGGTGAGCAAGAATGACCTATGAAAAATCACTGAAACACTATGAAGAAAACGTATGTAGGTTTTGCAGAGCGAAGCATTGCGAGAATTGTCCGACAGCAACAGCTAAAACAGCAATGGAAAAGCAGATTCCAAAGAAGCCAATTTCCATAACGATTTCTGGAATATCAAGATACAAAAGTGGGGCTTGCAAATGCGGAACTGCCATCGTAATGGCTTATAAATGCTGTCCTTCTTGTGGACAGGCTATAGATTGGAGTGAGGGAGAATGAATAAAGGAGAGGCAATCAAAATATTAAACTCAAAAGCAATGAACACTGTCGGAATATTGAACCGCTTAGACCCCAACTGTAGCGAAGCAAAAGCCTTGTGGCGGGAAATAGAGGCACTGAATATGGCAATGGAAGCCTTGAAAGAGTACGAAAAGGAGGAATCATGAAAATCTATCTATCAGGCCCGATAAGCGGGATTGAAAACTACAAAGAAAACTTCGCCGCGGCAGAAAGAGAAGCACGCGAAAAACTATCTGACTGGGAGCCGGAAATATTCAACCCGGCAAACATCATCCTGCCGAAAGATGCGACCCATGAAGACTACATGAAGATCTGTATGCAAAAGCTCGCGGACTGTGACACTATCTACATGTTAAACGGCTGGCAGGAAAGCCGCGGCGCATGCCGTGAATACGGATACGCACTCGGCAGACAAATGGCAATCTTCCACCAGCCCAAACCCGAAAAGGACAAAACATTCGCAGAGCGCGTAATGGACAAGCTAAAAAGAATTTACGAGGAGGATTCAAAATGAAGAAAAATCCAGGAAGAAAAGAACTTAGAGACCGCCTCCGGGCCAAAAGAAAAGAGGCCGGTCGCAAAAAAAATGAAGCTGCACAACGCGCTGCAGCAG
>FR882018.1:2683-17027 GCA_000435615.1 Firmicutes bacterium CAG:238
TTTATTTACAACACCCCCCCCGCCGCAGGAAGCCCCTGCGGCATAGCTATCGGCGGAAGGGATTTATCCGGTTCGACTCCGGATCTGCCGGCCTAAACCTACTATTATATATATAAGAAAGAAAAAGGCGCTCGGTATGAGCATTCGGCACTTGCTATTCTTATTAACATAACGACGGAGAAGATAATGGGAAAGTTCGAGAGAATTATCTACAGAGCAGGAAGAACCCTGCTCATAAAGGAAAAAGCAAAAAGGGTAAGAATCAAAGGCGAAAAAAGGATGCCGAAAATGACCATCACCACAGAGAAGGTATGGGAATATAACCTCAGGATGGCAATCTTTGATTTGACGCTCTTATTAAACGCGAACTTCCGTCCGGGTGACTGGAGCATAAAGCTGACCTTTGAAAAGGAACTGCCAATTGAAGAAGTAAAAGCTGCAAGAGATAAATTCATGAGAAAGCTCCGTGATTTATGTAAAAAAGAAAACATCACCCTCAAGTGGATACTCGTGCCGCACGTGGCGGGAAAAAAATATCATTTTCACCTAATCTGCAATCAGGAAGTGCCGTATGCACTAATCAAAAAAGCATGGACATCCGGACACGCAATCGAAAAAGCGCGTCTGTGGGATAATCCGAATTACTATCAGCTCGCATTTTATCTGATGCACGAGGCACGCGAACTGCGGGACCTAAAAGCGGAAAGCGAAGAAGAAATCCCATTCACGAAGCGTTACTCGAGCAGCAGAAACCTCATAAAGCCCGTCGGAGACAAAGAAGAGCTCACAAGGTGCGACATCGAAGCAGAGCCAAAACCAAGAAAAGGCTACATCATCGATGGCGAAGTCCAACGATACGAAAATCTCATAAACGGCTTGCCGTGCAGAGAGTACATACAGGTATCAGTTGAAGAGGTACCGCGCTACAGAAAGAGCAACAGGGTAACCATGGCCACAGGAGAAAGAATGCCATTTACAAAACTTCTCCGCCAGGCTTACGAGGAAAGCGAAGCCTATAGGGGAATTCAAGAGGATATGTTTGACAGCCTAAGCCTTTAGGCTGATTTACAATGCGATGAAAGGAGAGAATATGAAGCGAAACGATGTAATGCAAGCGTACTATATCCACAGAGAGATTACGATGTGGGAAAACAAGCTAAAACAACTCAGAGAAAACTCAGAAGCAAAAGCATCACCCACATACATCCAAGGCGGGAGGTCCGAGAACATGATATCAGACCCAACCGGCGGATCGGGCACAAGGTACGCGGAAATAGAGGGAATCATTGACGGGCTTCTCGCAGAAGTCAAAATCGCTGAAAAGAATATCATCATCTACATAAACACCATCACCGATTCTCTTGAGCGGCAGATTGTGTTTTACAGGTGTGTGGAGTATCTCCCATGGAAAAAGGTAGCACACAAAATCGGTGGCGGAAATACTGCGGACGGTGTGAGAAAAAGATTTGACCGGATGTTTCCGCGAAAAAAATAAAAGTTGTCCGTTTTGTCCGCTATAGGTGTGCTATTATGGTATTGTGAGAAGTAAGAGATTTTGAAGAGGTTATCCTTTTTTATTAATACACACATGCGAAGAGACGCTGCCGAAAGGTGGCGTTTTTTCGTAGAAAATTTTAGCACTTTGGCACCATGCGCATGTGTGCGCGTGCGTGCGCGATACATTATATCCCCAAAAGAAAGGAGGGTGTCTTGGGAAAGTACGAAGAAAAAGTCTTGCCGAGGCTTGAGGAAATAGGAATATGGGCAAAGGAAGGATGGACAGAAAAAGAGATTGCAGACGAGTTGAAGATTTCCTATTCCGGATTTAGGAACTATAAAAAACAGCACTTAGAGCTCGAGGGTGTCTTGACAGAGAACAAGAAGATTGCAGATAACGCTGCCAAAGGTGCGCTGTTCCAAAAAGTAGTCGGACAGTCCTACGTCAAAGAGATTAAAGAGCGTAACGAAGACGGAAAACTGGTCACAGTAAGAAAAGAAACCGTTGTGATTCCTCCGGACACGCAGGCGGCAAAGTTCTGGCTGGCGAACCGCGACCCGGAAAACTGGAAAAACCGAGAAACAAAAGACATCAATGCTCATGTTGATGCGAACATTGAGGACTTCATATGAACTTCACAGCTGAGTTTTTAATTGACAAAAGAAAAAGTCTGTGGGAAGAAAAACAAGACATTGAAGAGGATTACCGATACCGGATAGCAGCGGCGAAAGAGATCCTAAAAGAACCGGAGCTCTTAGGCGATATCAAAAGACACCCCGAGAAGCTCATCGAACTTGAATTTGTAATCGTTGATAAGAAAAAGGCGGTCGTACCGTTCTTTTTAAACGATGTGCAAAGAGACTTTATCAAGAGGCTGAATAGAGCTATAGAAGAATTTGAAGAGGGAAAACGAAACGAAATCGGTTTCCTCATTCTGAAGGGCAGGCAGCAGGGATTCACAAGCCTCATCACTGCCTATCAACTCACGGCATCAATTCTGCACAAGAACTTTGAAGGGTTTACACTGGCAGATGACGAGTCGAACGCCCAGACAATCTTCGAAAACAAAGCGAAATACCCGCACAGTCAGCTGCCCCCGATGCTAAAACCAACCGAAAAGTTCAACAATCGAAAAGAACTGAGGTTTAGCAGGATTAACAGCGCATGGGCAGTAGCAACTGCGACGAAAAACGTCGGACGATCGAGAACGATAAACTTCTTCCACGGGTCAGAAGCCGCCTTTTGGCAGATACCGATGGGGCAGATGCAGGCGGCGATGAAGCCCGCACTCACGCCGGACTGCATCGCCATATACGAGACAACCGCAAACGGATTTAACGACTTTAAAGAAATGTGGGATTCCGGGACGTACATCAAATGTTTTTACGAATGGTGGAAAACCAAAGAATACCGTCATAGCTTCGAAAACGAAGAAAAAGAAAAAGAGTTTGATGAGATCATAAAAAACGGCAAAGACTGGATTTCTGACCGCCTGCGATGGCTCAAAGAAATAGGGCTAAAAAAGGAGCAGCTGTACTGGTACTACAATACTTACCAAGGCATGGCGGATAAAGAGAAAATCAAACAGGAATACCCTTGCACGCCGGAGGAAGCCTTCTTGATGTCAGGAAGACCGGTGTTTAACATCGAAAACATCATAAAACGCATTGCACATCTCCGTGAGAAGTACAAAGAAAAGCCGTACAAGGAAGGCTACTTCAAATTTGAGTGGGAAAATCCAAAGAACGAGGACAAAATCATTAATTCCAGCATCAAGTTTATCGAATCGTCAGAAAAAAACTGGATAAGGATTTACGAAGAACCGGAAGAGGGCACACCTTACGTGCTCGGAGGAGATACCAAAGGCGAGGGAAGCGACTTCTATACCGGGACCGTCATAAACAACATCACCGGAAACCGGGTTGCGACATTTCATAAGAATTTAAGTATATCAAACCCATACACGCACCAGATGTATTGTATGGGCTATTACTTTAACCGCGCACTAATCGGCATCGAAATCAACTTCAACACCGGGCCAACCGAAGAACTTCAGCGTCTGAATTATCCGCGGCAGTTCGTAAGAAGAAAATTCGACGAATACACAAAGAAGATAGAGCCCCGTTACGGCTGGAAAACAGACGGAACATCTCGGCCGCTCATCATCGACCGGTATGCAACACTTCTTTTTGAGCATTTGGAGTTGATAAATGACATACCAACGCTTGAAGAGGCAATGACATTCATCTACGACGAAAAAGGCCGACCAGATGCAATGGCTGGCAAGCACGACGACCTTCTTTTTTCAGACATGATTGCTGAGCAAATCAGAGAGCAGCAGTCGCGCAAAAACGAAAAAGACGTCAAGAAGATGAAATACACAAAAGAAATGTGGGAGGACTACCGAAACGCAAGTCCTGCTGAGAGAAAGCGCATTGTTGAAGTATGGGGAGAACCAAACTAAGGAGGAAAAATGAGCAAGTTATCACTGTGGCAGGAACGCCACGACAGAGCAAAGAGCGAGTTTGAGGACATCAAACGTCAAATGATCAAGAACCACAGGCAGTACAACGGAACGCTTCAACCCGAAAGAGGTGCAGAAGTAACCTGCATATATAATTTCACGAAAGAGCTGATAGAGTCGGCAATCGACCCTTCGCTACCGTACCCAAAAGTTGATCCGGTAGTAAAGACCGAAGAGAACGTTCTTCTTGCGCGAAAAATTGAGGCGATGATTGTGGGCGAAATAAAGCGTCTGAATCTCGAGCCTTTTAACGACCTTGATGAGCGAATCACAAAGTCGATGGGCGGCGATGTAGTGCTGATCGAATGGAATACGCGAATCAAGACGCACAGCACTGTTGGCGATATCGACATCCGGCAAATCAAACCTACAAGATTCATACCGCAAGACGGCGTTTTTGATGTTGAGCGAATGGACTACTACTTCTTGGAGTTCGAAGACACGAAGGAAAACATTCGGAAAATATACGGAATCGATGTTGATGATGAAACAACAGACCCCGAAGATGTCGAAAGCAGGTCTGACGATATCGTGACACAGAAATGGGCAATCTTCAGAAACAGTGAAGGCAGCATAGGCGCATTCTCTTGGGTAGGGGACAAAGTCCTTGTCGACAATGAAAAATTCCAGCAGCGTTCCGAAAAGGTGTGTATAAACTGCGGGCTTCCAAAGCCGGCGGGAGAAAATAAGTGCTCTTGCGGAAACCGCCGCTGGAAAACGCACAGCCTCGACTTCGAAGAACTGACAGAAGATATCTTAGATGAAGAGGGAAACATCCTCGTTCCGGCAATGCAGACCGCCCGGGACGAACTCGGAAACCTCAAGTACCGGGAAGAAGAGATACCCGTGGAAGAGATGAATCCTCTGACAGGTCAGATGGAGCAGCAGTACGAGCAGATTTTTGACGAGAAGATGAACCCGATCGGTGACCGCCCGATGACAGAGATTGTCGAAACTGCTTACGAAGAACCGACGAGAATCCCGTACTATGTTCCGAAGAACTACCCGATAGCAATCCGAAAGAACGTATCACAGCAAGACGCTGTGTTTGGAGAGTCCGATGCCGAAATGATCTTTGAAATGCAGGACAAGGCGAACAAAATCGCCACACGCCTAATCCAAAAAGCCTTCAACGGCGGAAGAATTCTCACAAAAATGAAAAAGAGCGACTTCAACTTCGACAATGACCTGCAGGTAATTGAGATTGAAGCAATGGACGAGCTTGCGGCAATCAAAAGTGTTGATTTGACATTCGACACTTCTTCGGAAATGTCGCTCATCAATCAGCTTTACTTCTGGGCAAAATCTCTTCTTGGAATCAACGATTCTTCACAAGGAAAACAAGACACAACAGCAACTTCCGGCCGCGCAAAAGAAGCGCAGATATCAAGAGCACAAGCCCGGCAAGCTTCCAAAGTGACTATGAAGAACAACTTCTATCAGCAGATTTACCGTCTGATCTTCGAGTTTGCACTGGCATACATGGATGAGCCGAGAAATTACCCGTCAAAAACAGATGCAGGTGAAGAGGAAGATGTTATTTTCAACCGGTATGAATTTTTAAAGCAAGACCAGTTCGGTAACTGGTACTATAACGACCAGTTCATCATAACAACCGATGCCGCGGGAAGTTCGGCGGAAAACCGGCAGTACAATCTGGAACTCATGCTTGCTGACTACAATGCCGGGCTGTACGGAGACCCGAAGGACCCGGAAACTATTCTGACATTCTGGAAAGACAGAGAATCCATGAACTACCCGAACGCAAAGCGTCAAGTAGCACGCTGGCAGGAAAAAGTGGACGAACTTAAAGAGGAACAAGAGTTAATGCAGGACCTAATGCAGCCGCCGGGAGCAGTTCCGGAGCAGGAAGGAGTAGGCGATGAAATGCAAATGCAAATGTGAAGCCAAGGTAAGGCGAGGCGAGCCGATTGAAGAAGGAGGAAAGGCTTATTGGCAACAAATCTTCTTTTGCGATAACCCGCAGTGCCCAAACTACAAAAAAGATATTGGACTTCGGAAGGTAAATATTTTTGACGAAACAGACATCATTGAGGAATCCTCCTTATGATATATGCTTGCGCCGGGCAAGGATAAAACCCGGCAATTTTTATTTCAAAGAAAGGAAAAAACAAGATGGATGGAAACGAATTAAACGCTTTATTCGGAATCGAAGACGAAGCGCAGGATGGAGTCGTGGACCAGGAAGGCGAAGTTACGGACGAAGGAGCGGGCGACCTCGAAGATACTGAGCTCGGTCAAGAGGAAGACGCAGATGGAGTCGCAACCCATCAACAGGCGCCGGAAACAAATCATCAGTTTGCGGAAGCAAGAAAAGCCGCAGAACAGGAGACAAGAAGAGCGAGAGAGGAAGCAAGGCTTGCACAAGAACAAGTGAGCCTGCTGCAAAACGCGCTCAGAGGCTTTGGCTACGAAGGCACGCCGCAGGAAATTGCAGATGCCATCGAGGCCACAAGAAGCCAGCGCACGATTGAAGAGGTGGAGGCAGAACGCCTGCAGAGAAGCGAGGAATTCAGCAAGCAAATCGCAAATCACCCGGATGTCGTACGAGCGCGAGAACTCGCTCAAAGCATTGTCGAAGAACGGAACAGAGAGCTAATCGCAAACGAGCTGAGAAACATCCAGCGAATTAACCCAGAGGTTAAAACCGTTGCAGACCTGAGAAACCTCGGCGAAGACCAGGACTATTTCGACTTCCTCGTGGAATCGAAAGGCATGCACATTGATGCCGCGTATAAAAAGGTTATGCAGGGAAAGACGCCGCAGACACAGGTAAAGATTGATACACGCGAAAACATTCAGACCTTTAACGGCTCTGAAGGAGCAACTGTGGCAGACATTCCAAAAGACGAGGAGGCTCTTTGCATGGAATTAAACCCGGGGATGAGCAAAGAAGAAATCAGAAAGTACTACCAAAAGTACCAGAAAGGAGCAAGACGATGAAAAAACCAACATATGCCGGAAAGATTACAAACAAAGGCAGCCAGACGGTAGAAGCTATCTTCAAACCGGAAAACGGCAAGAAGGGCATTGTAAAGAAAGGCGACGACCTTAGAGTGAAGGGAGGCAAGAGATAATGAAACTTTATCAGAGACACGACGCGTCACTGCCGCCGCTTGAGCTTGTGCCATGTGCGGCAAGTACGGCTTATAAAATTGGCATGGGCCTTGTTATATCCGGCGATTCAGCGGCAAAAGTAGGCGCGCAGGAAGTGCCGGAATACATCTGCATGTCAAACAAAACCGGAGCAGCCGGAGAATTCATTCAGGCAATCCGTGTCAGCAAAGACGACACCTACATAGCGGCACTGTCTGCAGCAGGAACCGACTTAAAGGTCGGCGACAAAGTAACCATTGATGCAGACGGCATTCGCGTAACGGCAACCACAACCGCTTCAAACACAGCAGTAGGCGTTGCCAAGATTGTAGCATTCGGAACATCAGAAAAGGCATCGGGAGATGATGTCTTAATTAAATTTTAGGAGGTAAACATGGGCATTATTTTCTCTGAGGGCTCCGGCGTTAACGATTCCATCTTCGGAAAATGTCAGACCCCGATTAAGATTTTTATGGAAAAAAGAACAGAAGCATTTGAGAATGATTCTGTTATCGAAAAACTTTTCAGCATGCAGAAATCGAAGAATTTCGCTGAAAAAGCAACCGGTATGACATCCATGCACGGGTTCTCACCGGTAGGCGAAGGCGGCGCATATCCAAAAGACGAAATGCAGGAAGGCTATAGCCAGACATTTGAGCACGAGACCTGGAAGGACTCCTTCTCCATTACATCCGAAATGGCAGAAGACAGCGTTCTCTTAAACCTCAAAAAGAGACCGGCGGCGTTCCTTAACGGCTATCACAGAACAAGAGAACTTTTCGGAGCGGCACTTTTCGGAGCAGCGCTTTCCGGAAGCAATGCGGCCACAATGCGCGGCAAGAAGTTTAAGACAACCGCAAACGATGGACTTACGCTGTTTAACACCGCACATACATCTATCACAGGCGAATGTGACGATCAGTCTAACAAATTCACAAACGCATTTTCTGCAGATGTGCTCGGCAAGATTGAGTGTGAGATGCAGAACTTAAAAGACGACAACGGAAACATCCTTGCGGTGACACCGGACACAATTATCATTCCGAACCTTGCCAGCCTCAAGAAGTCCGTATTCGAAGCCATCGGCGCAGATAAAGACCCAGCGACGGCAAACAACGGATTCAATTACACGTTCGGACGCTGGAAGGTTGTTGTATGGGCATACCTTAACCAGTACATCGCATCCGGAACAGCACCGTTCATCCTGATGTCTTCCCAGTATAACGAAGACTACGGCGGAGCACTTTGGTTCGACAGAAGAGAGCTCACAATGAAGTCTATCATCGACGAAAACACAGACGACAACGTTTGGAAGGGTAATGCGAGATGGTGTGCAGGCTTCAATGACTGGAGAGCATTCGCAGTCGGCGGCGCATCGGCAGGAACAACACTTACTTAATGAGAAGAGAGTGGGAGCATTATTTTGCCCCCCTCTTTTTGAGGTTTTTGAGAAAAAAAGAAAGGAGCAAAAGATGATTGCAGCAGGATTAAAAAAAGGTGACAAATTTGAAGACGCAGGAAGATACTTCGTAGTTGAAGAGGTTACCAAAGACGGGAACTACATTTCAAGAGAAATCAAAGAAGAACAGGCAAAACCAAAGAAGAAAAAGAAGACAGACGAAGCTGACGATTCAAGCGAAAAGGAAACAGACAAGGAGTAAAAAAATGAAGTGGAGCGAGATTAAGCTGGCGGCACTGAAGAAGATTGACCCTGCGGTCGCATCTCTCATGCCGACGCGAAACACAAAAGATTATCTCAATTCAATCATACCTGCAGCAAACAGAGGACTGTTTGACCTCTCCACCGCGGGAAAATTCATCATCAAAGAGCATTGCATTAACGTTCCGGAGAGCAGAAATCTCTTAGCGGCAGTAAAAACCGTGCAGCACATCAACGACGACATTGCATACACGGCAGATGGTGCAAAAGCGTTTTACTTCGAGGCAACAGGTCCTTCAAAAGTAAATATCTATGTCGGAGAAACACTTGCGCTGACGAAGGAAATCGGGGTGCAGAGCAATTTTGAAGTGATAAAAGGCATAATTCCTAACGAGGAGAAAAAAACGGTCAAAATCCTTTTTTCGGGTTCCTATCCTTATCAATTGAGGAACATCGCATTGTATGAAATCACATTCCCGGATGATGAATCGGTATGGGACTTTGCGCCTATACTGAGAATTGACCTTAAGACGGTCACGAAGGACTTTTACAGACTTGTGACGACCGATGTCGTAAGAGAGAAGGACGGCTCGTACATCAAATTTAAAGACTATGAATGGGAAGGCGACAGCACGCTGATTCTGGATGGACTTACGGAAGGTAATTACAAAGTGCATTACTTTGCTTATCCAAAAGAGATCACCGCGGAAACGCCTGACGACTATGAACTTGAACTTGATCCGGAAGTGGCGGCGCTGCTTCCGGTGTATATTGCAGCCGAACTTTACGAAGACGACGACAGTTCAATGGCGTACTACTTCAGAGAACAGTACAACGAAGCAAAACAAAGACTTGTGCCGACACAAACGCACGGTAAAGCAAAATTCGTCGATAGATGGGGGTGGAGCTGATGAACGCACCGAAAGCAAAGACCGTCTACGGCATAAGAATCAAAGACTTTGCCGGAATAGACCTGAGAAACGCACCATCAAAGGTAGACTTTAGCAGAAGCCCCATGTGCGTCAACATGATAAGGGAAACGGTTGGAAACAACCGAAAAAGACACGGCTATGAGACTGTACTAACACTCGACGGTAAGGTGAATGGTTTCCATAAACTGAAGACCGCATCGCTTGACAAGGTACTGATTCACGCCGGCACAAAGATATATGAATATGTGGAAAGCACAGAGGATGTATCCGTTTTATATCAGAATGCAAATAACGCATTTTCGATGTCAAGGCAAATCGCCTCGAAGTTGTACATCCTCGACGGTGCGAATTTTCTTGTCTATGACGGAACAACCATACAAAAGACAGAGGATGTTGCGTATATACCGACAGTAAGCTTCGCGAAGACTTATTCAGGAGCAGGCACGAGCCTTGAGCCGATAAATCTTCTCACGCCGAAGAGAAAGGAACAATTCATAGGCGATAGCGAGCACCTTACATACCAGCTCGGTGCAACCGACATTGACGAAGCTGCCGTGCTCATCGAAGTCACAAACGAGACCGGAGGGAGAGACACTCTCACTGAGAACACGGACTTCACGGTTAATCGAACGCTCGGGACGATAACGTTCACAGAAGCAAAACCCACGCCGAGCGGCGCGGGGACAGACAACATTTTTGTAACCTACTCAAAAACGGTCGCAGGATACGCGGACAGAATAAAAAAGTGTGACATATGCACGCTGTTTGGAATGAACGGCCAAAGAGACCGCATTTTCGTTTCCGGAAACCCCGACTATCCAAACTATGACTGGTACTGCAAAGTGAATAACCCTGCGTATTTCGGTGATACGTGGTACTCAGTAATAGGCCAGGATGATTCTGCGATCACAGGATACTCAATTCTCAACGGAAACCTCGTGACTTACAAAAACGGCGCAGCCAACGACAGTAATGTCATCCTGCGGCAAGGAATTTACGACAACAACGCCAATCAGATAGTATTCCAGACGATAGGAAATTACGAAGCGGTTGGAGCACTCGGAAAGCACACCTTTGCAACCCTCAAGAATGAACCGATGTATCTCACGACGGAAAAGTCAATCCATGCAATCACGCCATCTGATGTACTCGGCGAGCGGTCTTCACAGGAGAGATCCTATTACATTTCAACAGAGCTTGCAAAGGAAGCGAACATTGAAGAGGCTTACGCGGCAGAGTACAACGACTTTTACATGCTTGCAACCGGAGACAGGGTATACATCCTCGACACACTTCAGGCGGCATACGAAAGAAACACACCGTACTCTAATAGGCAGTATGAAGCTTACCTCTGGACCGGAATAAACGCAAGAGTGATTGGAGAAATAAGCGGCAGGCTGTTCTTCGGGACTGCAGACGGAAAGCTGAAGAGATTTTTCAATGTGGATGTTGGCGGATTCACAGATGATGGAGCCACAACAAACAAGACGATTGAAATAGACGGCCAAGAAGTCACAACGAAAGAAAGCTTTCCGTGCTACTGGGAAACGGGCGAGATATACACCGGAAGCAGTACTGACCATTCGGAGCTGAAGAAAACCTTCAGGCATCTTGCTGTTGCGTTGAACGCCTACCCGCACACTGGATGCAGAATATGGGCAAAAATCGACGGAATCTGGGAAGTGCTTTTTGATTACGACTCATCGGCAAACTATTTAGATTTTTCAGATATTGACTTTAACGATTTTTCGTTCAGAACAGATGACACACCGACACTTGTCGGCGGGAAATTTAAAGCAAAGAAAGTTTTACACATCCAATTCAGATTTGAAAATTCAAAGCCGCAGCCGTTCTCGGTTCTTTTTGCGAAAGCCAAGTACACGGTAGGTAATGAATATCGAAAGTAAAGGAGAGACAATGGGATTATCAGATTATAAATTTACCGAAAATGATTTTTTCGGAAAAACCATTGCGGACTTATCCGACACACCATCCTCAGATGGCATGACAGCTGCCGACTTAAAAGCTCGATTTGACCTCATTCCAAAAGTCCTGATAGCCCTAGGCAATTTCAATGAGCTTATAGACAAGCTATCAGAGCTCGGAATAGATGGCGCAGTTGTCTCAGGCAATCTTGAGCAAATTAAATATATTCGATTAAACGAAGATGGCGTAATAGAAACATCGGCAGACGGGTCGACATGGGCGCAGACAGCATCGTCGGGACACAAAATTTTTGACGAAAAGGGAAAGGAATACCCGCAGCGAGCAAGACTTAAGTTCCTCAACACTGATGTTTCAGATGACGGAACATATACGATCATACGAGGAGTAAAAGGCGAAATCGGACCACAAGGAGAAAAGGGAGACAAAGGCGACAAAGGCGACACTGGAGAAAAAGGCGAAAAAGGAAACACCGGAAGCGTGCTTGTGCCGACTGTCAACGCCGCGGGGGTTATCTCTTGGGAGCTACAGGAACTGCCGGTGACCCCTGCACCGCAGTCCATCCGAGGACCGCAGGGCATTCAAGGCGTGCAAGGTGAAGCCGGAGCGACAGGCCCTAGAGGCCCACAGGGCATCCAAGGAGTTCAAGGGGTCCAAGGCCCGCAAGGAAAACAAGGTGAACCGGGTGCAGAGGGCGCGACAGGTGCGACAGGCCCACAAGGAAATAGAGGTCCACAAGGCCCACAGGGCGAAAAAGGAGCAAAAGGTGACCAAGGAGAGCCAGGCGAACAGGGGCCTAGAGGACCACAGGGCGTCCAGGGCGACACTGGCCCGCGAGGAGAAAAAGGAGAAAAAGGCGACCAAGGAGTCCAAGGCGTAAGAGGCCTGCAAGGCATCCAAGGGCCAAAAGGCGAAAAAGGCGATCAAGGGGAGCCGGGAGAGCAAGGCCCCAGAGGTATTCAAGGAATTCAGGGCATCCAAGGAGTCCAAGGCAAACAGGGCGAAAAAGGCGCGACAGGCGACACAGGGCCGCAAGGCCCACAAGGCATTCAAGGAGTTCAGGGCAAGCAAGGTGAACCAGGTGCAACCGGCCCGCAAGGAGCTACAGGCGCAACCGGTCCACAAGGGCCAACTGGAGCGCAGGGCCCACGAGGTGAAAAGGGCACTGACGGAAATTCCTTTACGATTCAAGACATTTATCCGACACTAGCCGCGCTTAAAGAAGCATATCCTACCGGCAACGAATACGCTTATCAAGTAACTTCGGAGAATAAAGAGATTTTCATTTGGAGCGAGCTTGAAAGCGACTGGAAGAGCCTTGGCGCACTGCAAGGACCTGCCGGCCCGCAAGGAGCTACAGGCGCAACCGGGCCACAAGGAGCGACCGGTGACACCGGTCCTCAGGGCCCACAGGGCGAACAAGGCATTCAAGGAATTCAAGGCAAACAAGGTGAACAGGGCCCGAAAGGAGATACGGGTGAGCAGGGCCCACAGGGCGAACAAGGTATCCAAGGCATCCAAGGACCAAAAGGAGACACAGGGCCTGCTGGCCCACAGGGCGACACCGGCCCGCAAGGTGAAAAAGGAGACCAGGGCGACACTGGCCTACAAGGAGAACAAGGTATCCAAGGCATCCAAGGCTTAAAAGGAGACACCGGCCCGCAAGGCGAGAAAGGCGAGAAAGGAGACACCGGCCCACAAGGCTTAAAAGGCGACACTGGCCCACAAGGCGAGAAAGGTGACAAAGGCGATCAAGGGGAACAAGGGCCAAAAGGAGACACCGGTCCACGGGGCCCACAAGGCGAACAAGGAATTCAAGGAATCCAAGGAGAACAAGGACCAGAAGGAGAGCAAGGCCCACAAGGCCCGCAAGGAAATCCCGGTGCGAACGGCACGAACGGCAAAAGCGCATATGAACTGGCGCAAGAAGCGGGGTATACCGGAACAGAAAGTCAGTTCGCATCTACATTAAGTAATCTCCCCGAAAATACAAATACCGACTTGGAAAACAAAGTTGATAAGGTCTCGGGAAAAGGGCTGTCAGCAAACGACTATACCACAACTGATAAGAACAAGGTAGCGAACCTTCCAAGTAATACAAACACAGAACTAGCAAAGAAAGGTAATGCCGCCTTAATCACCGTAAACAACAAATCTGTACCAGTATCCGCGTGGGCGTCCGACACAACCTATACGGATTTTCCATTCCGTGCAGGAATCGCGATTACCGGTTGCACCGCAAACCATAAACCCGATGTTACCTTCTCACTTACAGACGCAGTAAGTGGTAACTATGCACCGATTGCAGAAAGTTACGCAGGCGGCATTTATATCTATGCGGCGGAAAAGCCGACAGCGGCATTAACGGTTCCAACGATAACTCTCTTGAAGGAGGTGGGAGCATGATAGGAAGGTCAAATGCAGGCGGTGGCGGTGCAAAGGTAACTATTGACGGGGTAAAGGTGAAAGATGATTTGAGTTTAATTAGCTCAAATATAGAAAATTTTATGCTAGGAGGCAGCAGTAGTGGATGGAGTAAAAATTTCACTCCTGTAAAACTAGCAGTTCTCAACGATGGAATCTATTTATATCGCAGTTACAAGTATTTATATAAAATTGAAGATGACACAAGCGGCACGAAACCTGTAATTGTGAGTAGTGGCAGCGGG
>FR882018.1:17114-17935 GCA_000435615.1 Firmicutes bacterium CAG:238
TGTGATAGGAGGTAATGATAATGCTGTCCATATCAAGTGGAATGGGAATGCTTGGGTTACGGTAAGCACACCACCATATATAGCAGCTGGGCAGGCTTGCCTTGTTGTCCTAAACGGTGAAATTCATCTCTTGGGGGGAGGTTCTTACGGTACAGTAAATGCCTCTAAGCATTATAAATGGAACGGAAATGCATGGACTGAGGTGAGCACCTTACCCACAGGAGGACTGTATGACGGCTGTGCAGTTGTGTCGAACAATGAGATTTATATAATGCAAACAGACTCTGACTTGAAGGGTATGTATAAATGGAATGGGTCAGCATGGACTAAAGTAAGCACACTTCCATACAACGGTCAAGGAAGCGTCTGTGCCGAAGTATTAGACGGAAAAATACATATAATGGGTGCTTATAAAACTTACGAAACATCTCACTATGTATGGGACGGCACCAGTTGGGAGAAAATTATTAATTTACCAACATCGTCAAATTACGGCGACACCGTTGTTTATAAAGGACAGATTAATTATGTATCTTCGGGAGCTTATTCAACGCAATATACGCAACACTACATTGTTGGGGTTCAAACATACAGAAAGAAATCTTAGGAGGTAATTATGAAAGATTTATATTACACAATAGACGAAAACGGGTATCACATTTACGACCGTAATGACCCATTATTTCACATTCACCAGTATGAGCCGTATATTCCAGACCATAGCAAGACCTATGAAGAGAACGCCAAAGCACAGATTCATGGGTTCATGGTGCAGGAATATGTGGAGGCTGTTACATCTAGCACTATGACTATCGACGCAG
>FR882018.1:17974-32556 GCA_000435615.1 Firmicutes bacterium CAG:238
CAAAGCGGAAGTAGAAGCGAAACTGCCGACACCGATAGAACCGACCTATACACTAGATGAAGCGGCAACCATATTAGCACAGGAGGTATCAGCATGAAACACGCAGACTTAGTAGCCTTTTTGAAGGCGGCAAGATTAACAGCGGACGATAATACCGCATTAACGGGAATGGAACTGTATCCTGTATGGGCGGTTGGAATAGCCGTAGCAAAAGATAGTAGATACCAGTATAATAGCAAGCTCTATAAGGTTGTACAAGCACACACCACGCAAGCAGACTGGACACCTGATATCGCACCTGCATTATGGGCGGTAATCGACGCAGAACACGCTGGCACACTGGAAGACCCGATTCCAGCCGTAGCAGGCATGGAATACATCAAAGGTAAGTACTACATTGAGGGCGAGACAATCTACCTGATGAACCGTGAGGGCATGGCAGACGGTGAATCCGTTGTACTGCACTACTTGCCGTCGCAGTTAGTCGGGCAGTATTTCGAAGCGGTATAAAACAGAACTACATCAGCACTAATCGGGTGACTGCTCGGGAGGGCTGCTCAAAAACAGCCGCAAGCCTTGTGCAGGGTAACAGTACTTCATTTGCTGTGCGGTTCTAATCTCATAACGACTGGAATCTACGAAAACTGACAAAGAAAGGAAAAAAACATGGGAAAAAAAGCAGGGAAAAAAACTGGGAGCACATCGAATGCAATAAAGACGCCATCGTCTACGCCCACAAGTACTCCCGCTGCGAGCACAACGAAAACATACCTCGTAAAAGCCGGAGATACAGGCAGTTATGCTGACATAGCGAACAAAGCGCAAGCCTATCTAACCGGCGGGACATATACCCCAGGACAAACGATAGATACAAACTGGTGGGGTGCGGGTGGCGGCAAGGCTCAGATGTACGGCAATAGCAATACTTACAAAGGCCAAGCAATGACGTCGACGGACCTTGCAAAGGCGTATGAATACGCAAACCTTTATGATCAAAAGCAAGAAGAACAAAAACTTGCGCCATACCTTGAAATGCAAAACTACTATCAGCAAATCTTAGACACTCAGGATGCGCAATATGCAGCTAACCAAGAAGCGGCAATGCAAAGAACAGCGCAAACAATAGCAAGCATTAGGGCAAACGAAGACAACATCAACAACGACTTTGAAAAAGCACAAAAAGAGAATTATATCAATCAAATAATACAAAAAAATCAAATGAACGATTACATGTCGGCCATGGGTTATACAGGTGGCATGGCAGAATCAACATTGCAAGGAATTAACAACAACTATGCCACAAATCGGCAAAGCGCAATATCTGAAAGGGACAATGCGCTGAGACAAATCGAGCAACTTGTAGCCGAAGCGCAGGCAAGCGGAAATTCCGACCTTGCGGACATTGCAAACAACTACTACAACAGTTACGTCAAAGCGCTTCAAAATCAAGCACAGATGAAATACCAAATCTCTGAGAACCAAAGAGACCAAGCAAACCTTGACCGAAACTACCTCCTTCAGCTTCGCCAGCAAGAGATGAACGAAAGAGCATACGAAGATGAAAGAAAAAGCGAAGTAGCAGAGAAGCTTGCATCAAATGATTTTGACGCGTTCCTCAACACCTACAAAGGCAAATACACGAAAGAGGCTACCTACAGGAAATGGATTGAGAACCTCAAAAAGATGTCAGACCCTTACGGCTACAACAAACAGAAGATTGCGTACCTTACACAGTACATCAATTCCGGAATGGGGAAAAAGAAAAAAGCGGGAAAGTCCACGAAGTCAACGAATTCCGGCGGACTGGAAAATGGCGGATCTGAAAACAATTCAGGTAATTATGAGTATGTGAGACAAAACGCATATACAAACATGTACGGAAACTCCACATATGGCCAAAGAGTAGGCGGTCAAACAAGCGCAGTAAACTATGTGAAGTCACAGCTCCAAAAAGGATTGATAAGCGAAAATGAAGCATTAGCAATCTTAAGCGAGCTAGGAATAAAGTAGGAGAGAAAACATGGCTATAAATTGGGAAGAACTCGAAAAAAAGGCAAAACAGCAAGCGCAAAGAGATCTATCGCGTAACGGCGGAAAAAATTACAAAGGCTCGGCAAGTGCCGGTCTAGCCGTGAACACCGCAGCCCTGAAAAAGAAAGAAATTCCGGTTAATACTGCCAAGCGAACCAAGCCAAAAAACAAGCGCAAGCTTGACGCAGGTGCGAAGGCAATTCAAACAGAAGCGATCAAGACGAATGCTTTCCCTCAGGCAGCCGTGCGATTCAACGAAAGAATTCTTAATGACGGAATACTTGCACCAGTGAGTATTCCGTATCAAATTGCAACAGGAAAAAAGCTTCTTGATTTTGGCTTCGAGCCGGCAAATGAGTCTGCTCAAAAAGGTGCAGCTATCGGAAACTTCGTTGGAACAGCCGCCGCATACGGAACCGGTTACGGCGCAGCAAACAAAGCAATCACAAAAGGCGCGGGAAAACTGCTTGCTACCGATGCAGGCAAAAAAGCAACCGCAAAGATTATAGGAAGTAAGCTCGGCCAAAGAGCAGGGAAGGAAACAGCGGGAAAAGTTGCAGAAGGTCTGGCAAGGAACCTTGTGGGCGACGCTACCGTCGGCACATTGATGAATCTTTCTGCCGCACGCGGCGAAGGCTTGCAAGGAAAAGAACTCGCAAAGGACATGGCCGTAAACGCTGCCTTTGATGCGGTGCTCGGCACAGGGTTTGAATTCGCGCCTATGGCACTGAAAGCCGGAAAGAACGCGCTGAAAAATACGAAGCTCGAACCGCGGCTCGTTGATGGAAAAGTAAAGAATGTACGAGTAAGACAGCAGATCCCGCAGAATACCACCTATAAGGTGAGCCATTCGGGAAGCATAAACGAAAGGCTTGGCGCAAAGCTGATAAATGAAGAACTCGGAGAGATTCCAAGAAATGTGCAGAATACACCGCAGGAGATTCCGTATGCTAAAAGAGCACTCGCACCGGAAGCCCAAAAGAAAGTTTTTGATGCGGTTGAAAAACGAAGCGGCGCAAAAATTGCCTTTGCGGATCTTCCGGAAGGAGTAGATGGCACTTATCAAAATGGCGTTATTACCATTTCAAACAGCGCAGCGAACCCGGCATATACGGTCCTCAAACATGAGCTCACGCACCACATTGAAACCTCCGGACATTACGCAGAACTTTCGAATTTTATCCAAAATTCCATGCGTGATGCAGGTTACAATGTCGACCAAAGCATAAATGACATCACAAGTGACTATGCCAAGATGGGAAAGAATCTCACGGCTGAAGAGGCACAGAAGGAATTTACAGCAAAATTCGCAGAAGAATACCTTTTCAATTCCGAAAAGTCCATTGAGAGACTGGCAAGAGAAAATCCGAACATCTTCAGACAAATTTATGACTGGATTGTAGACACCGTTCGCAAAGTCGGAGCGTCGGAAGAAACAAAGTTCCTGATTGACGCTCAAAGAAAATACGAAAAGGTGCTAAGAACAGTCGGGAAAACAGAAGATGCCGGCACCAAGTATATGTTCTACAAAGCTTCTTCTGAAGATGTGCTTAAAGCGGAAAAGATGAAAGCGGCCGGAGCAAGCGAAGCGGAGATAAAGGCAAAACTCAATCTTCATCAGGACGCCCGCGGCGAATGGGTAAACGAATTAAGCGACAAAGGTGCAAAAATATATAGCGACTTCGACGCACATCTATACAATTCTAACCTGAACTACAGACGTTATGTCGATATGTGGAAAAGGGGGGATATCTTCAATTCTGACTTTGAAAAACTGGACGAACTGTACGGAAATGTTGCGAGAAGCAAAGGCAACCTTGACCAGATTCTTGAACACGACGAGCTTTTTGCAAAGTATCCGCAGGCGAGAACCACGAGAGTTTCGTTTCAAGACTTACCGGAGGGGACGAGAGGAGGGTTTAACCCAAGCAGCAAAGAAATCTATCTCTCGAACAGTTTGCACGGTGACGATGAGATTGCGGAGGCTCTGCTGCATGAAACACAGCACAATATACAGCGCATAGACGGCAGAAATTCCGGAGCAAATGCAGACTATATTGACCGTGAATATGCGATGCGCAAATTCGGAATGACACCGGAGGAGCTTTATTTAAGAAATGCCGGAGAAGCTGAGGCAAGGCAAACTGCACACAGCAGGCGCATGACGGACGACGAACGAAGAAGCAGAGTACCGGAAAAAGGAATTGATTTTGTTGACAGTTCAAGCTATTTCCAAGATTATGTTGGAACGCGTTCTGATGGCATCGAAGTATACGAAACCAGCCCGGAGGTTAAAAACCTTCCTACGAAGGAAAAAATAAAACGCTACAAGCAGTACATGGAGGAAGAATACCGAGGGAGAACCGCTAAGTTCACAAAGAATGGGGAAACTTATTATGCAAGATTTGATGATGCAGATATACGAAAGAACATTTATGGCGACAAAAAATCCGACGCAAAAGGAAAAACAGCAAAAGTAAATGCTGGAGCTGAGGGCGACATATTTGACTTGATAGAGGGTGCACGTTATCAAAGCAGCTCAGCAGAAAGAGGGAAAAATGGTGTCGCGCACAAAGGCGTAGAAAACTGGGATTACTATGTTAAAACCGTTCAAATCGACGGGAAGGTATTTGATGAAGTTGTAAATGTGAGACTAAATAACAAAGGCGAGTATGTTTACAGCATTCAGCTTAACCAGAATAAAAAAACACCGGCTCTTCCCCCTGCGCCTGCCTACAATGACAAGAGTCAAATGGCTACGCTTAAAATCGGGGAGACCACCGATGCTACTAACAGTATACCCACAAACGGAAAAAATGTCAACGAAAAAACCTCGTTTTCTGTAGGGAACAGCTTAAGACAAGAAGATTTGCTAAACAGACTAAAAACAGCCTCCGAATCCCTTTACGGCGAGAAAGGAAATAAATATCTGCAGCTACCTTACGCATCGGAAATTCCGGTAAAGAAAACGGAGCCGCAGCCTATTCCATATGCACAGAAAGAAACGCCGCAGCCAATCCCTCATGCGGACACTATCCCTAAAAAGAGGAACGTCGCTTCGGAATCTCCGGATATCACAACAGACGAACGCTGGGACTATATGCTTGAAACTGCGCCGGGCGAGCGACACGCAAGGAAGCTCACGGAGGAAGAATGGACCAGTCCGAAGAAACATGCTGACGATAAGTTCAAAGCGGAGCACGGCATAACCGACAGGCAGGCCGAAGTCTTTTATAACGAGCCGAGAACGGAAATCAAAGAATCCAAGAAGGCGCAGCGGTATGAGCGCCGCCAAGTTCGGGAAGCGGATAAAGCGATAAGAGAAGCGCTTGACATCAACAAGTATTCTGACGGTCCATATATTAAGAAGCGCATGGACGAAGCAGTAGAGAAGATGAAAAATGGATCGCTTAGCAAAGCGGAAAAGGAACAACTTTTTGACGATATGTTCGCAAACGGCATCAAGATTGATGGTGAATTTGCAACGCAATACCAAGACCTCAAAAAGGTTCTCAGAGAGACGCCGATAAAGGTAAGCGAAAACATCAAGAAGAACATAGCGGACTTTGGAGACTTCCGCAGAAGAAATGTAAACAAAATCAGGCTGAACGACCAGGAAGGCGTGCAGGCTGATATTTTTTATGATGAGCTTCGAAATACTTACCCGGAACTCTTCCCGGAAGTCAATACCCCGGAGGAAATGGTGGAAAAGATTGCGGAGGTTGCAGACAGTATCAAGATAGCCGAAAAGAGAGTATCTGAAGATATCTACGCCGATGAAATTTATACCGAAGCAAAGAAACGCTTTGACGAGGTTATGGATAACCTCGAAAACGAAGTAAACATCGTCAAGAAAAACTCTGAAAAGCACAGAAGCGACATTACTATTGACCAGATGCATGAGTTCATAACCGACCTCGGAAAATTCAAACGCGAAGCCGAAAAGATTAAAAGCAAAGTCATTCTTAACGATGAAGACCGAAAGCTGAAAGATATGCTCCTGCAAGGACAGATGACGCCGGAAACGCTCCGCAAGTTTAATCTTAACGCGAATAACATTATCGAAGTATACAACGCAGAAAAACCTGTGTTTGAAATGAAGAACGCTCTCACAAAGCTCGGCGACAAGACAAAAGAAGGCTACAGAGAAGCGGCAAGGCGGATTCTGGAAGGAAGCGAAAACTGGAAAGATAAGAGGATGGGCTTTAGATATGACCGCGAAACTCCTGAAAGAAACTTTGTTGATATTGCAGGAAAAGCGGAGGGAGAAAAAATAATTAGAGAGTTCATCACTCCGATTCACGAACACGAAGCAGCAGCAACGCGCATGAAGAATGAACTTCGTGCAGTAGTGAAGAAACTAAAAATATCAAGCAAAAAAGCTTACGACTTATCCGGCATTGAAATTGAAGCACCGGGGCTCGATAAGACACAAAAGGCTACAGAAGCGACTCTTGTGCAGCTTTACGGCGAAAAACTGATCCGAAAAGAAGACCTCGAATTCCTCGGAGCAGATGTAGGAAAAATTGAAAACGCAGTGCAAACGCTGCGCGGCATCTATAATCAGCTCATTGAAAAGGCAAATAACGAACTGATTAGGCACGGTTATGAACCGATAGAGTTCAGAAAAGACTACTTCCCACACTTCTCAGAAGATAAGCCTGACGGCATGATTGCAAAAATCGGAAGTTTCTTGAGAATTGACGTCAAGAAAGATGAGCTTCCGACCGACATTATAGGATTGACGCACATGTTCAAGCCGGGTAGAAAATGGTTCGGAAACGCCCTTCAAAGAACCGGAAAGACGACGGAGTACAATGCGGTAAAAGGATTCGACATCTATATCGAAGGCGTTGCTGATATTATTCACCACACAGAGGACATCCAGAAACTACGAGCTCTTGAAAGCGAGCTCCGATTCAAATATTCGGATGATGGAATCAAAGCACGCATAAAAGAAACAAAAGAGAAAGGGTTATCGCGCGAAGATGAGGAAAAAGAAATCCTTGATATTTTAAGAGCGGGCGATACAAAGCTGGGCGGGCTCGCGGTATGGCTTCAAGACTATACAAATCAACTTGCAGGGAAAAAACCTCTTTCGGATAGAATTGCAGAAGCAAAGATAGGGAGAGTTTATTATAACGCAACAAAGGCAATCGAAAGCCGCATTGCAGCAAACATGGTCGCAGTCAACTTTGCTTCTTGGCTTACTAATCTTATCCCACTTGTGCAGGCAAGCGAGATTTCGCCGAAGTATGTCATAGAAGGGATCGCGCAAACGGTTGGGAATCGCTTCAGAAAAGTAGATGATATTACAGACATCTCGTCATTTCTCACAAACCGAAAAGGAAGCAACGTACTATGGAAGTCAAATCTTGAAAAAGCGCAGGACTTCTTAACCTCTCCGATGCAGATGATCGACAACTTCACATCGGAAGCATTGGTGAGAGCGAAATACGCAGAGCAGCTGAAAAAAGGAGTGCATCCTGAAGAGGCAATAAAGACCGCAGACCGATTTGCTGCAGACATAATCGCGGACAGGTCCAAAGGGGCACTACCAATCACATTCAACCAAAAGAACCCGATTAAAAAGATTTTGACGATGTATCAAGTTGAAGTAAATAACCAGTGGTCGCATCTTTTGAAGGACATTCCACGAAGCAAGGAAAATGTGGCGCAGGTCGCGCTTGCCTTCACAAACTTCGCGGTCGGAGCGTATATCTTTAATGATGTATACGAAAGGCTTGTCGGACGAAGGCCCGCACTCGACCCGATTAGCTGGGCTAATGATTTTGCCGGAGACGCCACAGGAAAGAAGCTGCCGAACTTTACGGAGGCACTGGAAAATGCGATGAAAGGGCAGGGAATATCATTTGAAGAGGTAGACACCAAAAGCGGCGGTGGAACAATAGCAAGCTTTGGCGAGAATGTCGCACAGGACATTCCGTTTGTGGGTGGACTGCTTGGCGGTGGGCGTGTTCCGATCTCATCGGCTCTTTCGAATGGAGCCACCATAGCCAAAAAAAACGGACCTTAGCCACAAATACCGGAAACTTGATCACAGGAGATGTAGATTCGAAAAAAGGCTTGTCGGCAATCGGAAAGGAACTTGCAAAGCCCGCTACATACATCATCCCTCCGGTTGGCGGCGGCCAAATTAAGAAAGCTGTAGAATCCACTCGAGCACTCGCAAAGGGCGGCGTATACGGTCTCGACAAAGAAGGAAAAGAACAACTGAAGTTTGCTGTTGATGCAGATGCAGCGAGCATTCCTAAAGGCCTTGCTTTCGGCCAGTACGCAATCGGAAACTCCGGGGACTATGTTGACAGCGGCTTCAAGATGCTTTCAGCGAAAAAGACCCGCGCGTACAAAGCACTTACAGAAACAGGCATGAAAAATACCGAGGCCGAAGACTTCATCCGCTCACTCCCAAGCAAGACAAAAGATATGCGAAAAGCTATCCTAAACTCAAATTTGACAGCAAAACAAAAGAACGCTATCGGAAAGGTCCTCGACAAGAACTCTCCGGACTATACGAGTAAAGACAGCTTCGCGTACTCGCAAATGTCAGACGGAGAAAAGGAAACGATAGATAAACTTACTCGCTCTGGAATGACACAGAAAAAGGCAACAAGAATCTACGAAGTGCAAAACCAATACAGCAGCCAAGCTGAGAAGGTGAATGCACTGCTTGAGGAAGGGTATCGCGATGCGGTGTTCAAGGCTCTCGGCATGGGCGAAAAGGGAATTGCCGGTGGCAAGGCACTTCATGCAGCGGGGCTGGATAGCAGTGCTTACCGATACACAAAAGAAAAAGCAGACACGAATGACAGCGGAAACGTGAGCATTAAGGAGATAAAGAAGTATCTTGACACTACTTTCTACTCAAGACGGCAAAAGTTTGCACTGGCAAAAGCACTCACAGGCTGCACAGACAAAAATAACCCATACAGATAGGAGCCGCTCCTATCTGTGTTTTTTTGAAAGGACAAGAGATGGACTATTCAACAATCATCGTAGCTTTAATCGCGTTTGCAGGAACCGTTTACGGCAGCTACAAAGGAAACAGCAAAACGCAGGCGGTTGTGACTTACCGCTTGGAAGAACTCGAAAAAAAGGTCAACAAGCACAATAATCTGGTCGAGCGCATGTTCAAAGTCGAAGAAGACATTGAAGTACATGCAGAAAAAATAAAAGTGGCAAACCACAGAATTGAAGACTTAGAAAAAGGGAGGTGAAGAAGTGAAAACGGCAAAAGACATTATTCTAAGAGCCTTGTCCTATGATGGACTCGGCGAAAGCACAAAAGGAAACATTATATTCAACACGGATTATTACGGAGGAAAAGTCAATCGGCATATTCCGTGGTGCTGCACGTTCATCTGGGACATCTTCAGGATGGAAGGTGCAAGCAAGCTGTTTTTTAACGGCAAAAAGACGGCATATGTTCCGGCAGTAGAAACGTATGCAAAGAGAATGAAAAAAACCGTCAAAAAAGACGAAGGAGAGCTTGGGGACATTGCACTCTTTGATTTTTCCGGAAGCGGTGCATCACAGCATATCGGATTCATTGTTAGCCGAAAGGCGGACGGTAGCTATGTTACGATCGAAGGAAACACATCTCCGGGAATGGGCGGCAGCCAGTCAGACGGAATGTGCGTGGCAGTGAAGGTACGCACGCAGAATCAAATCCGCTGCATCTATCGTCCAAAGTATCCCAAAGAAGCAGATGCCGAAATTGAGTACAAGAAAAAGAAAAGCTATCACCTGCTGAGTGCTCGCAGCTTGCGAACCAAACCGTCACTTGAAGCGGCCAAGCTCGGTACGCTCGGCGCCGGCAGAAAGGTTACCTGCATGCAGGTAAAGAAAATCGGCAAGAACACATGGATTCGCACAGAGAAAGGCTGGATTGCAGCCTACTATAACGGTCATACATATGTGGGGTGAGAAAATGTTTGGAAAAAGATTAAAAGGTGTCAAGCTCAATACATTCTCAAAAGTGTGGGTAGACCGCTTTGCCTGGATATCCTGCGTCTGGATAACGATACTTATTATTGCGCCACTCTTCGGTGCTCCCGCACAGGAAAACTTAGGCGTGGCAATCATAACCGGGGTGGTCGGAGTACTGCTCCTGTATTTTGTAAAGTCCTATTTTGGTAAGCGAAACGAGGAAGAAATCAAATTTCAAAAAGAACTGAGAAATATCAGCATCGAAGCTGATGAAGAGGAAGGAGAATAAATATGGAAAACTTATTACTTATTATCACAATTACATTACTTATCGTAGTCGCAGCAGCGGCGATTCTATTCGCAACGCCGATTAGAAATCTCATCAAAAAGAAAACAACCAAAGAAGAGTACGACACACTTCTTGCGCTCGCCGAAATTTCCGTCCGCTGGGCAAAGCAATGGATGGATACCGCAACCGGTGCCGAGAAAAAGGAAGAAGTGCTGCGGTATCTGGAAGAAAAGACATCAGAGCTGGGGCTGAACATAACTGCTGACGATATAGACAAAGCCATTGAAGCGGCATATGAGAAAGTTAAAAAGGAAACTGAAAGTAAATAGTAAAAGCGGTGGCCAGGGCATAGTTTGCCCTGGTTTATTGTGTTTTTTGTGTGAAAAAAGAGTGTAATAACAACATCTAGTGGCTTGACAAAATGTGATATAATATTAATGATACACATTCGACATAAGAAAAATGTACATAGGAGAATGAAAATGAACGAAACGAATTTAACAAAATATGCAAATGGTTTTACAATTACTGTTAATAAGGAAGCGGGAGAAATGCTAATTGCGTTCACACAAAACCAACCAATATATGATGCGAACGAAAGAGACTTTAAGGCAGCTCCTGCAAGAGAGGTGTGCTCGATAGTTCTGCCTTATGGTATTGGTATTCAATTAGGAACAATAATTGAGGAAGCACAAAGAACGGTTGAAAATCCGAACCAAGCAGAAGGACAGAACTAATAATAGTCTATACAGAGGAGAAAATATGTCACAAAAGACATTCGAAGCTAAAACCCCACTAGGATATACCGTCTCATGCACAGACCAAACTTGGGATCACATTGTTACCCATGGGCACCTCGTAATGGAGAAGAATGTTGATGCGTTAAGGGACGCTGTAGAAGATCTTATATACATATTCGAAAGTTGCGATTATCCTGAGAGCCGACAAATATTCTTTGGCCGGTCCTCTACCGCAACATATGGCGAAAAGTTTTTTACTAAAGTGGTAGTAGAAATGCCAGACGAATATAATGAAAAAGGAGAAATTGTTAGTGCATGGCCAGAGAAGAAAATAAAAGGCGGCATTAGCATAGGAGGATTAAGATATGTTAAACCTAGATTGGGATAAAAGGTACGACATACTTTATATAAGGATAAGTGACACAAGTAATTCCTATGGAGATGAAGTTGAAAATGGTCTAGTAATCCTAAGAGATATGGAAGATGAGACTATAACGGGCGTTACAATTTTCGATTTTGTCAAAAGGTATAATGCAGGAACCTTGGAATCTCTAAAGATTCCAATTAATATAAATTTTGACAAAGACGTGTATCCGCGAGTGCAGACGTACCTTCAATAATACAATAAAAACATTACAATACCTGGATAATTATTTCCAGGTATTTTTATACGCAAAAGGAGTCCGGACCACCATACTGGCTTATGATGAACTTCGCCAGTGCCGGGTTCGGATTTTTGATGTTTACAGGATACTGAAGTCTTTTTTCGTAATTCCACATGCTATGCCTCCACTTCCCAAGGCCACGGGCCCTGTGTCCAAGTCCAGCCCTTTGAGGTGTCGACACCGTAGAAGGTCAAAGGACCGTAGTTTTTTTCGTACTCGTCGCGATATTGCATATACATTGCCTGATTGTCGCGGAAAAAGTCAAGCGCCATCCGGTTTGTCGGGTGGGAGTCAAGGAAGAGCGCGGTGTCGTAAAGCGCGAAGCCAACAGCCTCAACCTTATTGAATAATTCCTGTCTATCCATTACATTCTTCCTCCTTTGCTGCGCTCGCTCAAAATGGTTCTGCCCTCAAACGGGAGGTCAAGCTCAGGGAAAATCGTTCCGCGCGAAAGACCTTTTTCTGCGGAATAAGTGGTTTTCCACTGCTGCATCGGTGTATATGACATGGCAATCGGAAGACTGCCCAAATACATCGCATCGAAGCCGGAGGCGTTTGTTCCCGGCCGATTATCACCACCGGAGCCGCTTGTGCCGCCCTGATTGCCCGCACCGCCGCCGCCGGGCATCTCCGGATTCGGACTCGGATTCGGACTCGGACTCGGATTCGGATTCTGAGGCGGTTTTACAGGATTTGACGGTACGGTATCGCACCTTCCTCCCATCGTTATGGGCATGCCTATATAAGGATCTTTAATCAAAATAAATACCCCTTTCCTATTGATCTATGCTTTATTTTATGCATGACACACAGGAAGTGTGAAAAAATGATGAAGACAGGCATATATCGGCATAAAAGACTGGAAATCGGCATTTGTATGCGGTAGAATAGGGATATAAGAGATAAATTAGCGGCATTTTAACGTATAATTGATATATTATGTATTGGGGGAGTTGTGTAATGGGAAGTGATATGAAAAAAAAACGGAAGCAGACAGAGGAACAAATCAATACACAGCGGCTTTTGTCGGAGCGGAAACAGCTGGTCGCTTCACACAAGAGGGACATGCTTCTTTGCGTGGGTGTTTTTGCGATAGCGACATTGGCATCATTCTTTTTCAAGAACATGGCATCAGACCCGTCGCTTAACATCGCAATGCTCTATACGCTTGGTGTTTTTGTAATTACACGATACACAAACGGCTATGTGTACGGCATGCTCTTTGCGATAATGAGCGTTCTGTCCGTAAACTTTTTTTTCACCTACCCGTATCAGGACTTCAACTTCTCGATTGAAGGATATCAGGTAACATTCCTGGGCATGTTCGCCATTGCGATTATCACATCCGCAATGAGCAGCAACATGAAAGAGCAGGCAGAGCAGCTTGCGGAACAAGAAAAAGAGCTCATGGAAGCGCAGAAGGAAAAAATGCGCGCAAACCTTTTGAGGGCCGTTTCGCACGATTTGCGAACGCCGCTTACGGGAATTATCGGAAACAGCTCGTCCTATTTGGAAATGGGTGACAGACTCACGGACGAGGAAAAAAGAGCTCTTGTAACTTACATAAACAACGACGCAAACTGGCTTTTGAACATGGTTGAAAATCTGCTGTCGGTAACCCGTATCAACAATGAAACTGCCTCCGTTGCAAAGTCGCTTGAACCCGTTGACGAGGTGGCATCTGCGGCGGTAATACACTTTAGGAAGCGTTTTCCGGATGCAGAAGTGCATGTAACGGTACCGGATAATGTAGTCATGGTAATGATGGATGCAATGCTGATTCAGCAGGTAATTATTAATATCCTGCAGAATGCACAGATGCACGCAAAGAGCACAAAACCGCTGGAGCTTACCATCGACGAAGATGAGGAAAAAGTTTTTTTCCATATCAGAGATTACGGAGTCGGCATAGACGAACACAGGCTTGAGACGATTTTCGACGGTGAGGGATATCGTTCGGAAAAGGCCAAGACGGACGGCTACAAGGGCATGGGAATCGGGCTTTCGATATGCAAGACAATTGTTACGGCTCACGGCGGCAGGATTATCGCCGTAAACCATAGGGACGGAGCGGAATTTTGCTTTTCATTGCCAAAAGAGAAGGAGGACTAGACAATGTATCAGAAAATCTCAATTTTAATGATAGAGGACGAAAAAAGCATTTGCGATTTTATCAGCAAAACGCTGAATTCACATCAATATAAGGTCAACGCGGCACACAACGGAAAAGATGGACTCACGATGATTACATCCTCGCTTCCTGATTTGGTTTTGCTGGATTTGGGGCTTCCGGACATGGACGGCCTCGAAGTCATAAAGAAAACAAGAGAGTGGTCAAGTCTTCCGATTATCGTTATTTCGGCAAGAACACAGGAAAAAGAAAAAGTCGCCGCGCTTGATGCCGGTGCCGATGACTATATTACCAAGCCTTTTGGAACTTTCGAACTCCTTGCGCGGATCCGCACAGCAATCCGGCACAACAACAGGCTCACAGACGACACAATGAACAACAACCGGCCGTATTCGGCGGGCGGGCTTGTCATCGACTTTGAAAAGCGGATTGTAAGCCTCGAGGGAGAAGAGATTCATTTCACGAGAGTGGAATATAAAATCGTATCGCTGCTTGCCAAAAATTCAGGTAAGGTTATGACCTACGACACGCTGATTAACGAAGTCTGGGGGCCGTATGCGGACGACAACAACAGAATCCTTCGGGTAAATATGGCAAATATACGCCGTAAGATCGAAAAAAACCCGGGGGAACCGAAATATATCTTTACGGAGCTGGGCGTAGGCTACCGTATGCTTGAAGATGAAACCTTATCCATTTAACGAAAGAACGACAGGACGAAATGCAGAAAAACAGAAATACAGAAAAAAACCAGGAATGCCGCGGTCTTTTGGGTC